>NZ_DLJW01000024.1:0-22431 GCF_002477705.1 Stenotrophomonas sp. UBA7606
ACTACACGGCTGCGGGTGGCGTATGCCGCGACGTCGTCAGGCATCCACTGGGATGCGCACCGGGGGCGGTCGGATTGCTGGGAAAGTCTTTGCCGAGCATGGCCCGGCACTACCGCGGCCTTCCTTTCGCGCAGCGAAGGGGAAGGTCTGGGAGCGGCGCTGTACGAGTAGAGCCGAGCCACGCTCGGCTGGGGCATTAGCGGCGGCGCCTGTGCAGAGCTTGGCTCGGCACCACGCAGAATCTGCGGGCAAAAAAAAACGGCGCTCCCATCGGGAGCGCCGTCAGTCACCACTATCGGCTGGATTACTTTGCGGCTTCGCTGCCGCGGGCCTTCATCATTGCGTCGCGATTGGCCTTGAACGGATTGCCGTCATACCAGTTGGGCCAGGCGTCCCCGCCAGCCAGCTGCTTGCCAACGCCGTACAGCAGTTCCAGGTCCTCGATGGCACCGTCCACCTTCCAGGTCGCCGCGTCATACTCGTCCTTGGGGCCGTGGTAATGGTCCTTGCCGTAGGCTTCAGCGGCGCGCTTGCCCGCCTCCACACCACCATCGATCAGGTCTTCGCCGCCATCGGCATACAGCGCCGGCACGCCAGCCTTGGCGAAATTGAAGTGATCGGAGCGGAAGTAGAACCCACTCTGCACCGAGGTCTCCGCGTGCAGGGTACGGCCCTTTTCAGCGGCCAAGGGCTTGAGGATGTCCTCCAGCTCGGAGCTGCCGTAGCCGGTGACCGTCATGTCACGGGCGCGGCCGTTCACCGACATGGCGTCGATGTTGATCACGCCGGCAATCTTGTCCAGCGGGAAGGTCGGATGATTCACGTAGTACTGCGAACCGAGCAGGCCGGATTCCTCCAACGTCACCGCCAGGAACACCACCGAACGCTCCGGCGCGGTTTCCTGATGGGCCATGGCGTCGGCGATCTCCAGGATGCCGGCCACGCCGGTGGCGTTGTCGACGGCGCCGTTGTAGATGTTGTCGCCTTCCTCGTCTTCGTGCTTGCCCAGGTGGTCCCAGTGCGCCATGTACAGCACGGCTTCGTCGGCGCGCTTGCTGCCCGGCAGCACACCCACCACGTTGCGGGACTTCTTCTGCGCGATGGTGCTCTTCAGGTCCAGCGACAGCTTGGCCTGCAGCGGGACCGGCTTGAAGCCGCGCTTGTTGGCGTCCTTGTAGGCCTTGTCCAGGTCCAGGCCGGCGTCGGCAAACAGCTTGCGCGCGGCTTCCGCGCTGAGCCAGCCCTGTGCCTGCAGGCGCGGCTCCTTGTCCTCGGCTGCGGGCAGGTCGTACTGCGGGCCACCCCAGGAATTCTTGACCACGTCCCAGCCGTAGGCCGCGCCGGCGGTGTCATGCACGATCAGGGCAGCGGCAGCACCCTTGCGCGCGGCTTCCTCGAACTTGTAGGTCCAACGGCCGTAGTAGGTCATGCGCTTGCCATCGAACAGCTTGGCATCGCCCACATGGAAGCCGGGATCGTTGACGAACATGACGACTGTCTTGCCGGTCCAATCCTGGTCGGCGTAGTCGTTCCAGTTCTGTTCGGGGGCATCGACGCCATAACCGACGAACACCATGTCGCTGCCATCGATCTTGATCTCGCTCTCGCCACGGCGTGAGCCGATCACCATGTCGGTACCGAACGCCAGCTGCTGCTGGTTGTCGCCGCGCTGGATCTTCAGCACGGTGCCAGGATCGGCGGTGGTCTCGGTCATTGGTACGTCCTGGAACCAGCTGTCACCGTTGCCCGGCTGAAGGCCGATGCGCTGCATCTGGTCGCGGATGTAGTTGACCGTAAGGTCTTCGCCCCGGCTACCCGGTGCGCGGCCTTCGAATTCGTCCGAAGCCAGCGTCTTCACCAGCTCGCCGAAATCGGCAGCGTTGATGGCACTGGCAAAAGCGTGGGCGGGTGCGGCGGCGGGAGCGGGCTGCGCGGCAGCCGGCCCTGCGGCTTCCTGTTTGCAGGCGGCCAGCGCCGCGGTCGCGGCCAGGCACAACACCAGTTTGCGTTGCATGGAGACTCCAGGGAACAGTGGAGTCTCGATTCTAGGCCGGAACGCGCAGCGCCGGGTCAGTTGCCCGGTGCTTTGTCACCGCTGAAGCGCTGCACCTCGGCACCCCGTACCGGGCCGATGCGGGCGCTGTCGTGCACGAACAGATTGACCTCGCGCTCGAACACCAGTTCACCTTCGACCGCGGCATTGGGGCCGATGATGATGCGGGGCTTGCGCGGTGGGGTGAGCGAGATGCCAAACGAGGGGCGGTTCACCTTCAGGCCGCCCTTGACCACCGAATCCACGCCTACGGTGATGTCACTGTTGACGGTCTCGATGCCGCCCGCCACCTCGGTACCCACCAAGCCAATGCTGCCGTTCACGGTTTCGATATCGCCGCCAATGCGGCCGCCACGATCGACGAAGATGCTGCCATTGACCGTTTCCAGGCCGGACGTCAGCACCAGCCCACGGCCAGCGCGGATGGCGCCATTCACGGTTTCGATGCTGCGCGCCTGCACATTGTCCTCGGCGCGGATGCTGCCATTGACGGTTTCCACGCCGCGGGCATTCACGCCACTGGCCAGCTGGATGCTGCCATTGACCGTGTCCAGGTCGCCGTAGCGGGCACCGGCATCGGTGTGGATGCTGCCATTGACCTTGCTGATGTCCTCGGCGGCATGGGCAAACGGGGTACCGGCGCTCAGTGCCAGCAGCAGGAGAATACGTTTCACGGAGACCTCCGACGGCATTCCAGTGGACAGGGGCCGATGGCACCATGCTTGGGTACAATCCGCATCTGCCTGAAGTCATTGGAATGCCATTGCGTTTGTCCCGTCCAGCCCAGCAGCGGAAGCGTCCAGCGGTCGTGCCGGTGCGGCATCCTGGTTGCTGGATGCTGCTGCTGGCCCTGCTGACCGGGCCCTTGTTGGCCCAGGATAACGCGCGTGATGCGGAAAAGAAGCTGCGGCAATTGCGGGGTGAACTGAAAGACGTTGCCCAGGAACGGCGCCAGATTGATGCCGACCGGGGTCAGGCCAATGCACGCCTGCGCGAGGCCGACCAGAAGGTGGCACGTACAGGCCGGGCGGTTGCCGAGGCCGAGGCGGCGGTGCAGCGCGAACAGCAATCGCTGCACCAGTTGCAGCAGCGCAAGGGCGAGCTGCAGGCCGGTCTGAGCCGGCAACGGCAGCAGCTGGCGACGTTGCTGCGGGGTGCCTACCAGCTTGGCAACCATGCCCCGCTGAAGCTGTTGTTGTCGCAGGATACGGTTGCCGATGCCAACCGCGCGATGGCCTACCACCGCTATCTGCAGCGTGAACGGGCACAGGCCATCACCGCCCTGACTGCCGACCTGCAAAGCCTGTCCAGCACCGAGCAGCAGATCGTCGCGCGTACCCGGGAGCTGCAGCAGACGCAGGAGCAACAACGCCAGCAGGCAGCGGCGCTGGTCCAGGATCGTCGCCAACGCGCCGCCGTGGTGGCCGAACTGGAGCAGCGCTTCCAGGACCGCAGCGAGCGCGAGAAGACGCTGGGCAAGGATGCGCAGGCACTTGAGCGGGTATTGGCCAACCTGCGCGCCACTGCCGCCCGTGCCGAGGCCGAACGACGCGCAGCGGCACGTCGCGCCGCCGCCGAACAATCGCGCCAGCAGGCCACCGCCAGCGAAGGCCGTGGCAGCCAACGTGCGGCCCCCGGCAAGGTGCCGCCGCGGGTGGTGGCCAATGCACCTGCACCGCGGGTGGGTGGCTTGGGCTGGCCATTGTCAGGCAACCTGCTGGCACGTTATGGCGGCCGCCTGCCGGACGGGCGCAACAGCGCCGGCGTGCTGATCGGTGCGCCGGCGGGCAGTACGGTCACCGCCGTGGCGGAAGGCACCGTGGTGTTCTCCGACTGGATGACCGGCTACGGCATGATCCTGATCGTCGACCACGGCAATGGCTACATGAGCCTGTACGCGCACAACGACGCCCTGCTGAAGGATGCCGGCGCCCGCGTGCGCCGTGGTGATGCCGTGGCCAAGGTGGGCAACTCCGGTGGCCAGGGGGTGACTGCCCTGTACTTTGAACTGCGCCGCAATGGCCAGCCGGTGGACCCGGCAACCTGGTTGCAGCGGCAGTAATAGCGATGATCCCGAAGACCTGCGACGCTATCGGGGATTCAACGGGAATTTAGCCAGTGTTCGCGCATAATCGGGGCCAACGCGGTGCTCCGCGTGCCTGTTTCCCCATGGAGTGGTACATGCGCCTAGCTCGTCTTTCCGCAGCCCTGCTGTTTGCCCTGTCACCGGCGCTGTCGCTGGCGCAGACCGCGCCGGACAAACCCGCCAGGGCCGATGACCCCGATGCCAAGGAATCGGTGACCTCGCGGGTGCCGTTGGATGAGATCCGCCGGTTCGTCTCCGTTTACAACGCGGTGCGTGCAGCCTACGTGGATCCGGTCGATGACAAGAAGCTGATGCAGTCGGCGGTGCGTGGGTTGCTGCTGGAGCTTGATCCGCACAGCACCTACTTCGACAAGGAAGACGCACAGGCATTCGACGAACAGGCCACCGGCGCCTATGAAGGCATCGGCGTGGAGCTGCTGCAGGAAGACAATGCCCTCAAGGTGGTATCCCCGATCGACGATACCCCCGCCGCCCGCGCAGGGGTGAAGGCAGGCGACCTCATCATCGCCATCGACGGCACCCCAATCAACGCGATCGATGCCAGTGAGCCGCTGCGTGGCAAGGCCGGCAGCCAGGTGGTACTGACCATTGCCCGCGAAGGGCAGAAGCCGTTCGACGTCACCGTGGTGCGCGAAACCATCCGCGTGACCAGCGTGCGCAGCAAGATGCTCGAACCCGGCTATGGCTATGTGCGCATCAGCACCTTCCAGGCCGATACCGGTGCGGATTTCCAGAAGCACGTGGCGCAGTTGCAGGCCCAGTCCGGTGGCAAGCTGAAGGGGCTGGTGCTGGACCTGCGCAGCAATCCGGGCGGCCTGCTCACCGCCGCCGTACAGGTCGCCGACGACCTGCTGGAGCGGGGCGGCATTGTCAGTACCCGTGGCCGCATTTCCATCAGTGACGCGAAGTTCGACGCTACCCCGGGTGACCTGCTCAACGGTGCGCCGGTGGTGGTGTTGACCGACGCCGGTTCGGCCAGCGCCTCGGAAGTGCTGGCCGGTGCGCTGCGTGACAACCAGCGGGCCCGCATCGTGGGCAGTCGCAGCTTCGGCAAGGGCTCGGTGCAGACCGTGTTGCCGTTGGACAATGGCGACTCGGTCAAGCTCACCACGGCGCGTTATTACACCCCCAGCGGGCGTTCCATCCAGGCCACCGGCATCGTGCCCGACGTGGAGCTGCAGCCGGATCCGGCGACCGTGCCCAAGGATATTCCAGCCAGCTTGGCCGACTACAGCGAAGCCAAGTTGCCCGGTCATCTGCGTGGCGACGATGAGGCCGCCGGCAGCAAGGCCGGTGTGGTGCTCAGTGGGGATGGCCCGATCCAATCCGCGTTGCAGGAGCTCAAGCATCCCGGCTCGGTGGCTGCCGCTGCGGCAGCCGCGGCCAAGGCCAGGCCGGCGACAACCGCCAAGCCTGCGGCAGAAGCGAAGCCTGCCGCCACGCAGACGCCGACCCCTGATGAGCAGCCGGCAGCTGGGGCGCCCCAAGCGGGCAAGCCCGGGACGGTTGAGCCGGCTGCGCCTGCGGTGGAAGGCGGCAAGTAAGCACGTTGGGTGCTGAGCGGGAGCAGGGCGTGTGCCCCTGCTCCCGCGCGTTACAGGGCCGTCATGCCACCGATGTAGGCGCTGCTTCGTGACTCACGTTTGTTGCTGCGGGCGGATCAGCGGGGTTTGCCGGGCAGCGGAAAGGGGGTGACCACCTTCTCGCCGGTGGCGGCGTCACGGATCGCTGCCTGGCCCTTCTTCTCCACTTCCTCGATGCGCACGATGCTCTGCATCGGCAGGTGCAGCACCTTGGTGTTGCCAAACTCCTCGCGCAGACGTTCCTCGGTGGGGTCCACCACCAGACCGTCATGCACATCGAACACCAGCTCGGCGACCTCGTTGAACCCCCACAGATGGCTGCCGCCCACGTGCCGTGCATACAGCTCATAGACCTTGCCGTGGTTGAGGAAGGTGATCTTGTAGAGAGGTTTGTTGCTCATCGCCCGATTATAGAAGCCGCAGCGCGGCCAGCATGCGGGTCAGAAGCCTTGCCGCTTGCGCAGGCGACGGGCGATGGCCGCACGTACATACAGGCCGTAGACGACGCCAAACAGAAAGCCGGCCACATGCGCCGACCACGCCACCATGCCGAAGCTGGGGCCGATATAGGCAAATACCACCTGCAGGGCCGCCCACACGCCAATCAACAGGAAGGCCGGTGCCCGCACGAACTCCAGGAACAACCCCAAGGGCAGCACCACGCCCAGGCGCGCACCGGGAAACAGCGCCAGGTAGGTGCCCATCAAGGCCGACACCGCGCCACTGGCGCCGATGATGGTGCGCTCGGGCGAGGCCATCACATACAGCGCGGCCAGGTTGGCGGCGGCACCGCCCAGCAGGAACAACAGCAACAGGCGCCAGGGCCCGAGCACCCGCTCGGCCGGCAGGCCGAAGATCAGCAGGAACACCACATTGCCCAGCAGGTGCGACCAGTCCGCGTGCAGGAACAGCGCGGTGAACAGCCGCAGCACGCTGCCGTCGCGCAACGCCGCCCACCACTCATCGGGCGTGCCCAATCCGGTGGCCAGCGCGCCCCAGGCCAACCAAAGCGAACGCCGCGCCTCATCCGGGCGTGAGATTGACCACAGGAACGCCGCCAGCAGGGCCATGCACAGCAGCGGCACCGCCCAGCGCAGACCTGTCTTGTTGCGGGAAGGAATGGAGACGAACATGGGTCCGGAAGCCTAACCCGGGCACAGGCCGGGTGGGGGGCGAATTCATCTTACGACGTTATTGTCTTGTTAACCGCTCTGCGTATACTGCATACGGCGTCGTATGTCGGGAGGGGACTCCGGCGCACGTCCAAGCCATCCTGGTGGCTTGGTGTGCAGGCGCAAAAACGACCACAACCGTTTACGGAGAGAGCTTCGACTATGACCGCTTCTGCAATTGCCCGCGTTACCGCTATCGCTGTCGGCATCGCTGGCGCGCTGGCTTTCAGCCACGCCGACGCTGCCGCCTTCCAGCTGAAGGAAAACAGCGCCAAGGGCCTGGGCCGCGCTTTTGCTGGTTCCACCAGCGCCTGGGGCGATGCCTCGGTGATCGCCACCAACCCGGCATCGATGCGTCTGCTCGACGGCCGCCAGTTCCAGGCCGACGTCAGCGCCATCAGCTTCTCGGCCGATTTTGAGAAATATGGCGCCCGCTACGTCGGTGCCACCGGACCGGGCACGGGGTCGGACATCAGCGGCGGCAACGGCGGCGACGCCGGCATGATCGCTGCGGTTCCGGCCGCCTACTTCCATGTGCCGTTTGGTGAAAACGACAACATGCACGTGGGCGCATCGCTGACCGTGCCGTTCGGCTTCACCACCGAATACGACCGCAACTGGGTTGGCCGCTACCACGGCGTGAAGACCGATCTGAAGGCGATCGACCTGGGTGCTTCGTTCTCTTACGACGTCAACCCGTACGTGTCCTTCGGTGCAAGCGTGTTCGTCGAGCACCTGACCATCGAGCTGAGCAGCGCCATTGACTTCGGTACTGCGCTGTATGCCGGCGGCGCCGCTTCCATGGGCTTCCGCCCGGGCAACGCGGATGGCTTCTACACCGTCAAGGGTGACAACAATGCCGTGGGTTACACCATCGGCGGCACCTTCAGCCCGACGGAAGACACCAATATCGCCCTGAGCTACCGCTCCAAGGTCGAGCACAAGATCACCGGCGGCAAGGCTCGTTTTGATGTGCCTGGCAACGCCGCCGCCGTGTTGGCGGCGATCCGTCCGGGCCAGTACGTGGACACCACCGGCAAGGCGACGGTCGAGCTGCCGGCTTCGGCAACCCTGAGCGTCACCCACCGCGTCAACGACCGCTGGACCGTGATGGGCGACGTGTCGCGCACTGCCTGGTCGACCTCGTTTGACACGGTGACCATCGATTTCGCATCGAACCAGCCGGACCAGTCGCTGCCGTTCAAGTACGAAGACACCACCTTCGGTTCGATCGGTGCCGAGTACAAGCTGTCCGAAACCATCACCCTGCGTGGCGGTGTGGCCTATGACGAAAGCCCGACCACCTATGCACACCGTGATGTGCGCGTGCCGGACGTGACCCGCAAGTGGGTCTCGTTGGGCCTGGGCTGGACCCCGTCGGAGAACACCGAGTTCAACTTCGGTTACACCCATCTGTTCACCAATGAGCCGGCGGTCAACAGCATTTCGCAGACCTCCAGCAGCCTGCAGGGCAAGTACGACGTGGGCGGCGATATCCTGGCCGCTTCGATCAACTACAAGTTCTGATCGAACCTGTAGCTGGTGCATGCCGAAAGCCCCGCGCAAGCGGGGCTTTTTTTGTGGAGGGCAGGAGATGTGTTGAAGCCTGCGCGGGAGTGCTGGGCGCCCGCGATAACAATGGCACAAGCCGCCAAGCAGGCGACCGTTCGGATCGTGTGATGTGGTGGGCGTGCCTTGATGCGGGCTGCGCGGCTTGCGTCGCTGTCTGTGCATCGCCGACTGGATGGCTAGCAGTCCGCATCCAGGCCGGTGGCATAGCGCAGCCCCTGCCGTAGCTGCGCCAGGAACTGCGGCGTGCGGTAGAGCGCCGCATCGTGGCCCAGACCGGTGTACCAGCTGCGGCCGCCGTCGAACGCGTGGCACCAGCTGATCGGGTGATCGGCGCCCATCGTGCCGCCTTGATAGAGGCTTTCGTCCAGTGTCGCCAGTACCTGCACCCGTGGGCGAGGGTTGTCGCGGTAGTTGTACAGCTCATCGCGTACCGACCAAGCCGTACCGCTTGCAAGGTTGTTGCGCTCGGGCTGGATGCGCGTGGTCTGCAGGCCCGGTGGATGATTGCGGAACCAGGCACCGACCAGGCGGCCGTACCAGGCCCAGTCGTACTCGGTGTCGGCGGCGGCATGCACGCCCATGTAGCCACCGCCGTTGCGGATATAGCGTTCAAAAGCCGCCTGTTCGTCGTCATCCAGCACGTCGCCGGTGGTGCTGGTGAAGACCACGGCGCGGTAGCGGGCCAGGTTGCCGTCATTGAACTGTGTGGCGTCTTCGCTCGTCTCCGCCTGCAGGCCTTGTTCTTCTGCCATCGCCTTCAGGGTCTGCACGGCTGTGGGGATGGCGTCGTGGCGGAACTTGGCGGTCTTGCTGAAGATCAGGATGCGCCCGCTGTCCTGGGCGTTTGCAATCGGTGTGCAGAGCATGGACAGCAGGGTGAGGCCGAAGGCGATGGTATAGCGCATGGGGGCGTCCGGTGCGGGTGGGTGATGGCAGTGTAGTGGGCGGCGCCGGGCGCTGACAGCGGGAGCAAAAGCAGAAGCAGAAGCAGAAGCAGAAGCAGAAGCAGAAGCAGAAGCACCCCTCCCTGGCCCTCCCCTTCGCCTTTGGCGAAAGGGAGGGGATGAGAGCCAAAAGCCAAAAGCCAAAAGCCAAAAGCCAAAAGCCAAAAGCCAAAAGCCAAAAGCCAAAAGCTTCTGGCCTCGCCGGTGAAGACCTTTTCTCCAGGCAAAGAAAAACCCCGCTTGCGCGGGGCTTTTCTTGTTTACCACTTGCTGCGGATCAGTCGCCCAGGGTCAGCAGCGAGGCATTGCCGCCGGCAGCGGTGGTGTTCACTGTCACCGTCTTTTCGGTGGCAAAGCGCAGCAGGTAGTGCGGGCCGCCGGCCTTGGGGCCGGTGCCGGACAGGCCTTGGCCGCCGAATGGCTGCACGCCGACCACCGCACCGATCTGGTTACGGTTGACGTAGACATTGCCGACGTTGACGCGTGAAGCGATGCGATCAACGGTTTCATCGATGCGCGAGTGCACGCCCAGGGTCAGGCCGTAACCGGTGGCGTTGATCTGGTCGATCACCGCATCCAGCTGATCGGCCTTCCAGCGGATCACGTGCAGCACCGGCCCGAAGATTTCCTTGTGCAGCTGGTTCAGATCCTTCAGCTCATACGCACGCGGGGCGAAGAAGGTGCCATGCGCGGCGGCGTCGGACAGCGGTGCGGCGGCGATCAGGCGTGCTTCGGCGTCCATGCGCACGGCGTGGTCCTTGAGGATCTGCAGCGCGTCGGCGTCGATGACTGGACCCACGTCGGTGGACAGTTCGCCCGGGTCGGCGACCTTCAGTTCGGCCATGGCACCGGCCAGCATGCCCATCACCTTGTCGGCAATGTCGTCCTGCACGAACAGCACGCGCGCGGCCGAGCAGCGCTGGCCGGCGGAGGTGAAGGCCGAGCCGATGGCGTCCTTGACCAGCTGTTCCGGCAGTGCCGATGAGTCGGCGATGAAGGCGTTCTGGCCACCGGTCTCGGCGATCAGCACGCCGATGGCGGCGTCACGCGCGGCCATGGTGCGGTTGATCAGGCGGGCGGTTTCGGTGGAGCCGGTGAAGGCCACGCCGGCCACGCGCGGGTCAGCGGTCAGCGCCGCGCCCACCACCGAACCGGAGCCCGGCACGAACTGCACGACGCCTTCCGGCACGCCGGCGTCCAGCAGCAGCTTCACGGCGTAGTAGCCGATCAGGTTGGTCTGCTCGGCCGGCTTGGCGATGACGCTGTTGCCGGCAGCCAAGGCAGCGGCCACCTGGCCGAGGAAGATCGCCAGCGGGAAGTTCCACGGGCTGATGCAGACGAACACACCGCGGCCGTGCAGCTGCAGCTCGTTGCTTTCGCCGGTGGGGCTGGGCAGCTTTTCGCCGGCGCCGAACTGGTCACGCGCCTGCTTGGCGTAGTAACGCAGGAAATCGACGGCTTCGCGCACTTCGGCGACGCCGTCGGGCAGGCTCTTGCCGGCTTCCTTCACGCACAGCGCCATGAACTCGGCGATGCGGGCCTCCAGCTGGTCGGCGGCGTGCTCGAGGATGGCGGCGCGGCTGGCGGCCGGGGTGCGGTTCCAGGCCGGCTGTGCGGCGACGGCATTGGCCAGCGCCTTCTGCACGGTGGCGGCATCGGCGGCCTGCCAGTGACCGACGACCTGGCGGGTGTCGGCCGGGTTGGTCACCGGCTGGGTGGCGCCGGTGCTGTTGGCGCCCGGCACCAGCGGGGCAGCCTGCCAGGGCTTGACGGCGGCGTTGAGCTGCGCGGCCAGGGCGCGCAGGTCGTTGTCGTTGGCGAGGTTGATGCCCATGGAGTTGGTCCTGTCGTGGTTCTGGCTGCGCAGCAGGTCAACCGGCAGCGGGATCTTGGGGTGCGCGATGTTGGATGGAGAGACGGAGGCGAACGAAGACACGGCTTCGACCGGATCGCGGATCAGGTCGTCGATGGACACGTCTTCATCGGTGATGCGGTTGACGAAGCTGGAGTTGGCACCGTTTTCCAGCAGGCGACGCACCAGGTAGGGCAGCAGGTCTTCGTGCGAGCCCACCGGTGCGTACACGCGGCAGGGCACGTTGAGGCGGTCGGCCGGGATCACTTCGGCATACAGGTCATCGCCCATGCCGTGCAGCTTCTGGTGCTCGTACACGCCGCCCTTGGCGATCTGCTTGATCGCCGCGATGGTGGCCGCGTTGTGGGTGGCGAACATCGGGTAGATCGCGTCGCTGTGGCCGAACAGGCGCTTGGCGCAGGCGATGTAGGACACGTCGGTGTTCTGCTTGCGGGTGAACACCGGGTAGCCGGCCAGGCCTTCGATCTGCGCACGCTTGATTTCCGCGTCCCAGTACGCGCCCTTGACCAGGCGCACCTGCAGCTTGTGGCCGATGCGGCGGGCCAGGTCGGCGAGGTAATCAATCGTGTACGGGGTGCGCTTCTGGTAGGCCTGCACCACGATGCCGAAACCTTCCCAGCCCTTCAGCGACGGATCGCTGACCACGCGCTCGATGATGTCCAGCGACAGTTCCAGGCGGTCGGTTTCCTCGGCGTCGACGGTGCAGCCGATGCCGTAGGACTTGGCCAGCTGCGCCAGTTCCAGCACGCCCGGCACCAGGTCCTTGAGCACGCGGTCGCGCTTGGCATGTTCGTAGCGCGGGTACAGCGCCGACAGCTTGATCGAGATGCCGTGCGAGGTGGTGACGTCACCGTCGGCCTTGCCGCCACGGGCGATGTTGTCGCCGCCGATGGCATGGATGGCGCGGCGGTAGTCTTCCAGGTAGCGCAGCGCGTCCTTCATGGTCAGCGCGCCTTCGCCGAGCATGTCGAAGGAGTAGCGGTAGTTGCTGTTGTCGCCCTTGTGCGAGCGCGCCAGCGCTTCGTCGATGGTGCGGCCCATGACGAACTGGTGGCCCATGATCTTCATCGCCTGGCGCACGGCCAGACGGATCACCGGCTCACCGACGCGGCCGATCAGGCGCTTGAAGGCGCCGTGCACGTCGCGCTTGGTGGCATCGGCCAGATCAACCAGGTGGCCGGTCAGCATCAGGCCCCAGGTGGAGGCATTGACCAGCACAGAATCGGACTGGCCCATGTGGCGCTTCCAGTCGGCTTCGCCCAGCTTGTCGCGGATCAGCTTGTCGGCGGTTTCCTGGTCCGGAATGCGCAGCAGGGCCTCGGCCACGCACATCAGCAGCACGCCTTCCTCGCTGCCCAGGTCGTACTGGCGCATGAAGGCTTCGATCGCGCCCTGGTTCTTGGCGCGTGCGCGCACACGGCGCACCAGGTCGGCGGCGGTGGCCTGTACCTGTGCCTGTTCGGCAGCCGGCAGGCGCGCCTGTTCCAGCAGCTCACGCACATGGCTGGCTTCATCCTTCAACCAGGCATCAGTGATGGCCTGGCGCAGTGCGGGCGGTGCCGGCGGCAGCTCAGGGCTCAGCAGCGGCAGGCCCGCTGGGGGATGTGAGGCGACATCAGGAGAAGGTGTTGCGTTCATGCGCTCGGCCACAGTTGGATTCGGCCATTTTAATCCGCGGCGGCGGATTTCCTAGTCCCTTCTGTCATCATTTGAAGCGGCGAAAGCCTTGCGGGGCGGGCGCTTTTGCAATTTTTGCGGCGAACAGATTTATTGTGCCGATTCCGTCATTTAATGTGCCGAGGTTGGGCGATATCCGGGCAATTCTGGTGTGCGCCGCAGCATTGATGACGATGATGAATGGAAGCTTGCCGGCCGCCATCAGGCAGGGCTACCATCGAACTCGATTTCCGCGGTATGGACGCGGCTGCGATGATCCAGGTGCTTCGGCAAGATTCCGATGGCTCAGGGACGCAGTTGTTACTGCACCCCCCACGGGCACTGAGTGCTCGGCAGTTCGTCCAGTTGTTTGCGGCGTTGGCAGGGTTGATGGCTTTCTCGGCAGGCTTGGGTTGGTTGTCCGGAAACGTATTGGCACCTGCCTTCGCGTTGTTGCATGGCTTCCTGGTAGCCATTGCCCTGCGTGCGTGTTGGCGCAGCAGCAATCGCCGGGAAGAGATCCGGGTAGGACCGGACTGCGTGGAAGTGATTCCCGCAGCCGGAGTTTCGCCGGTGTTCCGCGCACACCCTTATTGGGTGCGGGTGGTCACCGGGAAGGAACGGGTCCTGCTGGTTTCCAGCGGCAAGCGGGTCGAAGTGGGGAGTTTCCTCGCGCCCGCCGAACGTTGGGAACTTGCGGTGACACTTGAAGGCTTGCTCGCAGCCAGCAATGGCTGCAACCGATGACGTCAAGGGTCTAGGCAATGAAGCAATGCAGCGGGTGGGGCGCGAAGTTGAAACACGGTTTGGCAGCGGCAGCGATGATGCTGTCGGCGCAGGCAGCATGGGCGCAGTCGGCCGATCCAAAGGAATGGCAGCTCAACATGGGCAAGGGTGTCACCCATACCTCGCGTATGGCGTGGGACGCGCACATGGTGGCCTTGTGGGTGTGTACGGTGATCGGCGTGCTGGTGTTCGGCGCCATGGCCTACGCCATCTTCAAGTTCCGCAAATCCAAGGGTGCGGTGGCGGCGCAGTTCGCCCACAACACCAAGGCCGAAGTGATCTGGACCGTCATCCCGATCATCATCCTGGTGGTGATGGCATGGCCGGCCACGGCCAAGCTGATTGCCATGTACGACACCCGCGACTCCGAGATGACGGTGAAGATCACCGGCTATCAGTGGATGTGGAAGTACGAGTACGTTGGCGAGGATGTGGCTTTCACCAGCCGCCTTGACCGCAAGTCCGACCAGATCCGCCAGGACGGCAGCGTGCCGACCATGGCCACCGATCCGCACTACCTGCTGGATGTGGACAACCCGCTGGTGCTGCCGGTGGATACCAAGGTCCGCTTCGTGATCACGTCCGATGACGTGATCCACGCCTGGTGGGTGCCGGCGCTGGGCTGGAAGCAGGACGCGGTGCCGGGCTTCATCAACGAGCGCTGGACCAATATCGAGACCGCAGGCGTCTACCGCGGCCAATGCGCCGAGCTGTGCGGCAAGGACCACGGCTTCATGCCGATCGTGGTCAAGGCCGTGTCCAAGGACGAGTTCAAGTCCTGGCTGGCCTCGCGCAAGCCGGCCGCCGCCGAGGCAGCGCCCGCACCGGCCGCGGAAAGCGCCCCTGCCACAAGCCCTGAAGCACCGCAACCGGAAGCCACGCCCGCCGCACCTGCAGCGACTGGCGCCTGATACCACTGCGTGCCGGTGTTGCCGGCGCGATGCCTGAAAACGGATAAAGAGGTGTAGTTGCAATGGCGAATACCGCAGTGGACCACTCCGATCACCACGGTCATCAGCAGGGCTTCTTCGAGCGTTGGTTCTTCTCCACCAACCACAAGGACATCGGCACGCTGTACCTGCTCTTCAGCTTCACCATGTTCATCATCGGTGCGGCGATGAGCGTGGTGATCCGCCTGGAGCTGGCGCAACCCGGCCTGCAGTACGTCAAGCCGGAGTTCTTCAACCAGATGACCACCGTGCATGCACTGGTGATGATCTTCGGTGGGGTGATGCCGGCCTTCGTCGGCCTGGCCAACTGGATGATCCCGTTGCAGATCGGCGCGCCGGACATGGCCTTGCCGCGCATGAACAACTGGTCGTTCTGGCTGCTGCCGGTGGCCTTCAGCATGCTGCTGCTGACCCTGTTCCTGCCCGGCGGTGCACCGGCCGGTGGCTGGACCATGTACCCGCCGCTGTCGCTGCAGGGTGGCTACAACGTCGCCTTCAGCGTGTTCGCCATCCACGTGGCCGGCGTCAGCTCGATCATGGGCGCGATCAACATCATCGCCACCGTGCTCAACATGCGTGCGCCGGGCATCGACCTGCTGAAAATGCCGATCTTCTGCTGGACCTGGCTGATCACCGCCTTCCTGCTGATCGCGGTGATGCCGGTGCTGGCCGGTGCGGTGACCATGCTGCTGACCGACAAGTTCTTCGGCACCAGCTTCTTCAACGCGGCCGGTGGCGGTGACCCGGTGATGTACCAGCACATCTTCTGGTTCTTCGGGCACCCCGAGGTCTACATCATGATCCTGCCGGCGTTCGGCGTGGTCAGCGAGATCCTGCCGACCTTCAGCCGCAAGCCGCTGTTCGGTTACCAGGCCATGGTCTACGCCACCGCCGCGATCGCCTTCCTGTCGTTCATCGTGTGGGCCCACCACATGTTCACGGTGGGCATGCCGCTGGGTGGCGAGATCTACTTCATGTTCGCCACCATGCTGATCTCCATCCCCACCGGGGTGAAGGTGTTCAACTGGGTCAGCACCATGTGGGAGGGCTCGCTGACGTTTGAAACGCCGATGCTGTTCTCCATCGCCTTCGTCATCCTGTTCACCATCGGCGGCTTCTCCGGCCTGATGCTGGCCATCGTGCCGGCCGACTACCAGTACCACGACACCTACTTCGTGGTGGCGCACTTCCACTACGTGCTGGTGACCGGTGCGGTATTGGCGCTGATTGCCGCGGTGTATTACTGGTGGCCGAAGTGGACCGGCCGCATGTACAACGAGTTCTGGGGCAAGTTTCATTTCTGGTGGACGATGGTATTCGTCAACCTGCTGTTCTTCCCGCAGCACTTCCTTGGCTTGGCCGGCATGCCGCGGCGCATTCCCGACTACAACCCGGTGTTTGCCGACTGGAACCTGGTCAGCTCGATTGGTGCGTTCGGCATGTTCGCTACCCCATTCATGATGGCGGCGATCCTGCTGGCCTCGCTGCGCAACGGCAAGCGTGCCGAAGCGCGCGCCTGGGAAAGCGCCAAGGGCCTGGAATGGACCGTGCCTTCGCCGGCACCGGCACATACCTTCACCGTGCCGCCGGTGATCAAGCCGGGTGATCTGGCGCATGACGACGTCACCCATTGAGGAGGCCCGCGATGAGCAGCAACGAGCAATGGCAGGCTGAGGAACTGGAACTGCGCAAGCGCCGTTCGCGGCGCACCGCACTGGTGGTGGGGCTGATCGCGTTGGCGGTGTATGTCGGCTTCATCCTGTCCGGGGTATTGGCAAGTTGACCACGCCGGCGCCCACCCCTAAACGCAATGCCGGCCTTGGTCGATTGATTGGCGTTGCCCTGGCGGTGTTCGTACTGACGTTCTCGTTGGTACCGCTGTACCGCATCGCCTGCGAAAAAGTGTTCGGCGTGCGGCTGGAGCGTGGTGCCACCACCCAGCAGGCGCATGCGGCGGCCGGCAACAGCAAGCGCACGGTGCGGGTGGAGTTCGATGGCGGTGTCAATTCCAAGCTGCCCTGGGCCTTCCATCCGGAAAAGTTGACGATGGATGTGGTGCCGGGCGAGTTGAACGAAGCCCTGTACTACGCCCGCAACGACAGCGACCGCGCGCTGGTGGGCAGCGCGGTGCCATCGGTGGCGCCGGCACGTGCCTCGGGTTATTTCAACAAGACCGAATGTTTCTGCTTCACCGCGCAGACCCTGCAGGCCGGCGAGAAGCGTGACATGCCGGTACGTTTCATCGTCGACCCGGACCTGCCGGCCGACGTCAACACGATCACCTTGTCCTACACCTTCTACAAGAATGATGCGCTGACCGAGCAGCTGGCCCCGGCAACCGCCGCGGCCGCTGCGCACGCAGCCCCCTGATCACGGACCCGGAAGCAACGCCATGGCCCATAACGCCCCTGATGCCAACGTCTACTTCGTGCCAAGCAGCAGCAAATGGCCGTTTGTGGGATCGATCGCGATGCTGGTGATGATGGTGGGGGTGGCCAGCTGGCTCAACGACGCCAGCTGGGGCCGCTGGACCTTCTTTGCCGGCGTGGCGATGCTGGTGTTCACCCTGTTCCTGTGGTTCGGCGACGTGATCCGCGAATCGGTCGGCGGCAACTACAACCGCCAGGTGGACGGCTCGTTCCGGATGGGGATGATCTGGTTCATCTTCTCCGAGGTGATGTTCTTCGCCGCCTTCTTCGGCGCGCTGTTCTACACCCGCAACATGGGCCTGCCCTGGCTTGGTGGTGAAGGCCATGGCGTGCTGACCAACGAGTACCTGTGGGATGGCTATTCCGCCGCTTGGCCGACCAATGGCCCGGCCGATATCGGTGGCGCCTTCCAGACCATCCCGGCCTGGGGCCTGCCGCTGATCAATACGCTGATCCTGCTGACCTCCGGCGTCACCCTGACCATCGCACACCACGCCCTGAAAGCCGGCAACCGCAAGCAGCTGCTGATCTGGCTGGGGGCGACGGTGGTGCTGGGCTGCGTGTTCCTGTTCTTCCAGGCCGAGGAATACATCCACGCCTACAAGGAGTTGAACCTGACCCTCGGCTCGGGCATCTACGGCTCAACGTTCTTCATGCTGACCGGCTTCCACGGCGCGCACGTGCTGCTGGGCACGATCATGCTGACGGTGATGTGGTTCCGCGCCGCCAAGGGGCACTTCACCCGCGACAACCACTTCGGCTTCGAGGCCGCAGCGTGGTACTGGCACTTCGTCGACGTGGTGTGGCTGATGCTGTTCCTGTTCGTGTATGTGCTTTGATCAGGGAATCGAAAACAGGGACGGGGGAATAGGAAAAAGCGCGGTGCGCTCGCGCTTCTGCCATTCCCCATTCCCGATTTCAGCCGCCAACACCGTGCGGCTTGATCCACCCCGTATAGATGCCCACGGCGACCAGCAGGATCAGCACCACTGACAGCGCGATACGCCGCGTCAACGCATTGACCGTCCGTTTGGTCTGGCCGCGATCGATCATCAGGTAATAGAGGCCGGCTCCAAGATTCCAGACGATGACGATCAAGAACGCGATTACCAGCAGGGTCTTCAACGAATCGTTCATGCGTGGCTCGGTGAGTGGAAAGGCAGTGCTATATCACCTGCTTGGCGGCAGCTTGTCATGACGCGACAGCACACGGCGGTGTTCGGCTGGGTGCTGGCGGTGCTGGTGGCGGCCCTGTTCTGCACCCTGGGGGGCTGGCAGCTGCAGCGCAAGCACGAAAAAGAAGCCCTGCTGGCGCAGTTGCCGCCTGGTCGCGACGCTGCACTCAGCCTGGCCCAGGCCGCCGCCACGCCGGATTCCCTGCATTGGGTGCGCGACCAGCTGCAGTTCCTGCCCGGCAGCGTACTGCTGGACAACCAGCTGCGCGAGGGCAGGGCGGGCATCAAGGTCTATCAAGCTGCGCGTGCTGCCGATGGCGCGGTGGTGCTGGTCGATCTGGGCTGGCTGCCGCTGCCTGCGGACCGCAGCATGCCCACGATCAGCGCAGAGCAGGGCACGCAGGCGCTGCAAGGGTTGTGGGCGCCTGCGCCTGCCACTGGCATCGCCTTGGGCCCTGCATTGACTGTCGGCAAGCAACCGCAGACCTGGTTGGCGACGCGGATGGATCTGCCCGCTATTGCGACGCAGCTGGGCCTGGGGGCTGGTGCGCTGGCGCCCAAGGTGCTGCGATTGGATCCGGCTTTACCGTTGGGCTATGCGCGCGATCTGGACTTGCTTCCCAATACCTTGCCCCCTTCGCGGCATCTTGGTTATGCGGTGCAGTGGTTCGCGATGGCTTTGGCGGTGTTGGTGATTGCGCTGGTATTGCAGTTCAAGAAGCGGCGGAAGGTGGAGGAGGAGCCGTGAATGGGAAGTCGGGATTGGGGAATGGTTTGGGGCAGGAGCGAAGCCAGAGCCAGAGCCAGAGCACCCCTCCCCAACCCTCCCCTTGGCTGCGCCAAAGGGAGGGGGCAGAGCGCTGTGGCGTCGCTTGAATCCTTGCTCCTGCTTTCGCCGTTGAATTTCCCCGTCCCTTTCACCGAAGGTGAAGGGGACGGCCGGGGAGGGGTGCTTCAAGCCTTTGCCCTTGCCTTTGCCTCCGTTTCTGCTTCTGCGAATCCCGAATCCCGAATCCCCATTCCCCATTCCCCATTCCCCATTCCCCATTCCCGGCCTTGACCATGAACGCACTCACCCCCGACCAGCTCGCCATCCGCAACCGCGGCCGCCGGGTGTTGCTGCTGATCTTCGCGATGTTCTTCGGCTCGATGGCGCTGGCCGGGATCCTGCGCTTCTCCGGTTGGACGCCGCAGATCAACCGCCATCACGGTGAGTTGCTGCAGCCGCCGGTCGATCTGCGTAGCGAGCAGTTGCACCTGGCCAACGGCCAAGCCTACGACTGGAATCCGGGCGAGCGCCATTGGCGCATCCTGCTGGCCCCGCAGGCCGATTGCGTTCCGGCCTGCGTCACTTTGTCGCAGCAATTGGACAAGGTGTGGCAGTTGTTCGGGCATAACGCGGATAATGTCGAGATATTGTGGCTGGGCACGCCGCCTGAACAGGTGGTCGCCATGCCGGCACTGAAGGTGCTGCAGCCCCAGCCCGCGTTCCGGGGCAGGCTGCCGGGGGTGGATGACCCGGCCGGTATCCCGGTGTATGTGATTGATCCCAATGGCTTTGTGGTACTTCGCTATGCGCCGGGTTTTGAACCGGGTGGACTGCGTGCTGATCTATCCAAGCTGTTGAAACTGATGTGAGTTCCGTTCGATGAATGCCTCCGCGCGTCCGGCGCTGTACCGCAATTTCCACCGACTGGCGTGGTTCGCACTGATCATGACGGCGAGCACCATCATGTTCGGCTCGTTCGTGCGCCTGTCCGATGCCGGCCTGAGCTGCCCGGATTGGCCCACCTGCTATGGCCGCGTGACCTGGCCGCAGACGCAGATGGAGGCGGCCCAGCACGTGGCCAGCGAGATCCGTCCGCTGGAAACCCACAAGGCCTGGCGCGAGCAGGTGCACCGTTTCCTGGCCGGCCTGCTTGGCGTGGAGGTGCTGACCCTGGCCTTGCTGGCAGCGCGTCGGCGCAAGCATGGCGTCGCCCAGATCGTCACCGCCTCGGTGCTGGTGGCGCTGGCGATCCCTTTATATATGCGCGGCGAGCATGTGGCCTCCAGCGTGTTGGCGATTGGCGGTGAAGCCATCCTGCTGCTGGCGGCGCTGCGCTGGTCCAATATCGATCTGGCACGGGCGGCGGTGCTGACCCTGGCGGTGGTGATCTTCCAGGCCCTGCTGGGCATGTGGACGGTGACCTGGCTGCTCAAGCCCATCGTGGTGATGGGGCATCTGCTGGGCGGCATGGCGATGTTCTCCCTGCTGGTGTGGATGGCCTGGAAGGCCACGCACCTGCCGATCACTCTGGCCGAGGCACCGCGCCTGCGCTGGTGGCTGCGCGCGGCGGTAGCCCTGGTGGTGCTGCAGATCGCACTTGGCGGCTGGGTCAGCGCCAACTACGCCGCCCTGGCCTGTGGCGGCGGCAGCGCCTCGCTGGACAACTTCCCGCGCTGCGTCAGCCAGTGGTGGCCGCAGCAGAACTACAGCGAAGGCTTCACCCTGTGGCGCGGCATCGGCGTGGATTACGAAGGCGGCGTGCTGGACGGCGCTTCGCGTATCGCCATCCAGATGGCGCACCGCATGTTTGCCATGGTGGTGGCGTTGTACCTGCTGGTGTTGTCGGTACGGATGTTCCGCCTGCCGGGTATGCGTGGCTGGGCCAGCGCGGTGATCGTGCTGTTGCTGCTGCAGGTCACCCTGGGCGTGCTCAACGTCAAGCTGGCGCTGCCGCTGGCGGTGGCGGTCATGCACAGCGGTGGCGCGGTTGCGCTGTTGTTCGTGTTGATCACTTTGCTGGCGCGCCTGCGCGCCCCGGAGTGAATGATGCAGACAACATGGCGTGACTATTGGGACCTGACCAAGCCGAAGGTGGTGGCACTTATCGTGTTCACCGCCCTGGTCGGCATGTGCCTGGCCATTCCCGGCCTGCCCAGCACCGCCCAGGTGGTGACCGGGCTGCTGGGCTTCATCGGCATCTGGCTGTCGGCGGCGGCCGCTGCGGCCATCAACCAGTTGCTGGATGCGCGTATCGATGCGCAGATGGCGCGCACGTCCTGGCGCCCGCTGGTGGTCGGCAAGGTATCGCCGCGGCAGGTGCTGGTGTTTGCCGCTGCGCTGACCGCGTTGTCGATGACCATCCTGGTGCTGTGGGTGAACGTGATCACCGCGGTGCTGACCTTCGCCTCGCTGATTGGTTATGCGGTGATCTACACCGTCTACCTGAAGCGTGCGACCTCGCAGAACATCGTCATCGGCGGGTTGGCCGGTGCCACCCCGCCCTTGCTGGGCTGGGCGGCGATCACCGGCATGCAGGGCAGTTCGGATTGGGCCTATGCCTCGCTGCTGGTGCTGATCATCTTCATCTGGACCCCGCCGCATTTCTGGGCATTGGCGATCTTCCGTCGCGTGGATTACGCCAAGGCCGAGATCCCGATGCTGCCGGTCACCCACGGCGTGCCGCATACCCGCAAGCAGATCCTGGCGTACTCGGTGGTGCTGGCCGTGGTGACGCTGTTGCCGGCGGCCATTGGCATGAGCGGCATGTTCTACCTGGGCGGGGCGACGGTGTTGAACATCGTCTTCCTCTGGTACGCCTGGAAGATGCAGAACCCGCCGGACGAGATGTTCAACATGAAGATGTTCGGCTATTCCATCGTCTACCTGATGGCGCTGTTCGCCTTCCTGCTGGTCGACCACTGGCTATTGCCCTGGCTGTGATCAAGCAAAGAAAAGGCCGGCGCATGCCGGCCTCTTCTTTTGAATTCCGGCATACGCCGCTCCTGCAGCGGTCACAGACTCTGTAGCCCGGGTAAGCGCAGCGCACCCGGGGGCCGATCAATCATGGCGATGGGTCCGTGGCAGCGGATGCACTTTAGGCAAAGCCCCGGGTGCGCTGTGCTTACCCGGGCTACCGGACCTGTGAAATTACGGGTGATGCCTCTGCCGAGCATGGCTCGGCACTACACCCGCTTCGCGGCGTACGCCGCTCCTATAGCGGTCACAGACCTGGTAGCCCGGGTAAGCGAAGCGCACCCGGGGCCGATCAATCATGGCGATGGGTCCGTGGCAGCGGATGCGCTTTGGGCAAAGCCCCGGGTGCGCTGTGCTTACCCGGGCTATGGGGCCTGCGAATTTACGGG
>NZ_DLJW01000026.1:0-22854 GCF_002477705.1 Stenotrophomonas sp. UBA7606
TGGGGAGGGGTTGGCTTTTGGGCCTTTTGCTTGCTGTGGGCTTCGCGGCTTACGCGGCTCCTGCAGGGGGGCTTGTAACGCCCCTGCCGAGCATGGCTCGGCACTACGTGGTTGGGGCCCAGGGGTCATAGCTGCCGAACCACCACAGGTGGCCCTCGGGGTCGCGGCAGGCGTAGCCGCGGCCGCCGTAATCCTGGTTGGCGATGTCGATCACGATCTCCGCACCGGCAGCCTTGGCCTGCGCATAATGCGCGTCGGCGTCACTGACGATCACGCAGGCACTCTGCGTCTCCATGCCGCCGACTTCGTCGGGCTGGATCATGTTGCTGCCCCATTCGCCAGGCTGCACCGAGCCCAGCATGATCATGCCGTTGCCGAATACCAGCTGCGCATGGTGAACCACCTCGCCGTCCTGGTAGACGGCATGGCGCTGGAACCCAAAGGCCTTGCACAGCCAATCGATCGCGGCCGGTGCGTCGCGGTAGCGCAGGCAGGGGATGATGGTGGCGGTGGTACGGGCGGCCAAGTCCATGGGGGCATGCGGGCAGTTGTGGAAAGGCGAGGGTGGCCGCGCTCGCGTTACCATCGCGAGAAGACCGGCCCGGCGCCGGCATCGATCCAAAGGGAGAGCGTATTGAATAGTTGGTTGGGTGGCGGGCTGGTGCTCGCAATGGGCGTGGTGGCACCGATGGCGGCAGCACAAGACGCGGTGCCGACGGAACTGCAGCAGTTGGACGCCACGGTGGAGCGTGTGCGCCAGCAGTTCGACGTGCCGGGCGTGGCAGTGGCGGTGGTCAAGGACGGCAAGGTGGTGCTGGAGCGCGGCTGGGGCCTGCGTGAGCTGGGCAAGCCGGAGCCGGTGCAGGCCGATACCCTGTTCGCCATTGCCTCCAATACCAAGGCCTTCACCGCGACCTCGCTGAACCTGCTGGCCGAGGGAGGCAAGCTGAAGATGGACGACCGGGTGGTGGATCACCTGCCGTCGTTCCGCATGTCCGACCCCTACGTCACCGGCGAGATGCGCATCCGCGACCTGCTCTCGCACCGCAGCGGTTTGAGCCTAGGCGCAGGCGACCTGCTGTTCTGGCCGACCACCCGCTACAGCAATGCCGAGGTGGTAGCGCGGCTGGCGCAGGTGCCGTTGAAGAATGGCTTCCGTGACCGCTATGCCTACGACAACATCCTGTACGCGGTGGCCCAGCAGGTGATCGAGAAGGTGTCCGGGCAGTCGTTCGCCGACTTCCTGCAGCAGCGCATCTTCGACAAGGTAGGCATGGCCGACACCCGTTACAACGCCGATCACCTCAAGCCGGGTGACAAGGCTGCCGTTGGCCACGCCAAGTACGACTTCAAGGACCTGCGGCCGGTGCCGCCGCTGACCTGGTCCAACAACGCCGGTGCCGGTGGCATCTATTCCAGCGTGCATGACCTGGCCAAGTGGATGAACGTGCAGCTGGCCGAGGGCAAGCTTGCCGATGGCACGCCGCTGTTCAGCGAAAAGACCCAGCAGCAGATGTGGCAGATGCAGATCCCGCAGGTGGTGCCCAAACCGTCGGTACCGGAACTGGCGGCCGCACGTCCCAACTTCGCCGGTTATGGCGAGGGCTGGAGCCTGAGCGATTACCGTGGGCAGAAGCTGGTCTGGCATACCGGCGGCTGGCCGGGCCAGGTGTCGCGGCTGACCCTGGTGCCGGAGCAGAACCTGGGTGTGGTGGTGCTGACCAACCAGGAATCCGGGGCCGCCTTCAATGCCATCACCATGAGCGTGCTGGATGCGATGCTGGGTGCACCGGGCCATGACTGGGTGGGCGCCTACGCCGCCGGTGTGGCCAAGGCGCAGGGCAATGCCGACGAGGGCTGGGACAAGCACGTGGCCGCGCGTGATGCCAGGAGCAAGCCGTCGCTGCCGCTGTCCGGCTATGCCGGTGCGTACCGTGATGCGTGGTATGGCGATGTGTTCGTCGAGCAGCAGGGGGGCAAGCTGCGCCTGCGCTTTGGTGCCACCGCCGACCTGGTGGGCACGATGGAGCATTGGCAGCACGACACCTTCATCGTGCGCTGGGACAACCGCTCGCTCAACGCCGACGCCTTCGTCAACTTCAGCCTGGACCCGGACGGCAAGGTGCGCGAGGTGCGCATGCAGGCGGTGTCGTCCTTGACCGATTTCAGCTTCGACTTCCAGGACCTGCTGCTGAAGCCGAAGGCGGAATGAAGCGTTTGTAGGAGCGGCGTAAGCCGCGAAATCGGGAAATCATCAGGTTGCAGCTGTTTCGTGTACGGAAAGGGCGCCAGCTTCGCGGCTGACGCCGCTCCCACAACCAGACAGATCCACAGCGCCTAGACAGACACAACACAGGCCGCGATGGGACAATCGCGGCCTGTTCCGGTTTTACAGGTCGTGGCGATGCTGCGCTGGTTCGAGTCCCTGATTCCCGTTTTTCCGCCGGTCGATACCCGCACGCCACCGCGTGGCGTGGTGCGTTTCTACCTGCATTACCTGCGACCGGTATGGCCGGTGCTGCTGGCAACGCTGGTCGCCGGCCTGCTGCTGGCATTGGTGGAAGTGGCGATGTTCGACTTCCTCGGCCGCATCGTCGACATGCTGGCCGACAGTGCCGGGCCGGGCTTCTTCCAGCGCCATGCCAGTGAGTTGCTGTGGATGGCCTGCATTACCCTGCTGGCGCGGCCGCTGCTTGTGGCACTGCACAACCTGCTGGTCAACCAGTCCATCGTGCCTGGCCTGAGCAACCGTTCGCGCTGGCTGATGCACAACCACGTGGTGCGGCAGAGCCTGAGCTTCTTCCAGAACGACTTTGCCGGCAGCGTTGCCAACCGGGTGATGCAGACCGGCACCTCGCTGCGTGAATCGGCTGTGCAGATGGTGGATTCGCTGTGGTACATCGTGGTCTATACCGGTACCGCGCTGTATCTGTTCGCGCAGGCCGACTGGCGGCTGATGCTGCCCCTGGCCGCGTGGCTGCTTGCCTATATCGCTATCGGCGTGTACTTCGTGCCGCGCATGAAACACCGCGCCTGGATCGCGTCCGATGCGCGCTCGCGCGCGATGGGGCGCATCGTCGATGGCTATACCAACATCGCCACGCTCAAGCTGTTCGCGCACAGTGGCCACGAGCAGCGCTATGTGGCCGAGGCCATCCAGGAACTGGCCGAAAAGCACCGCGCACAGACCCGCATCACCACCGGGCTGGAGCTGGTCATTGCCATCCTCAACGGTTTTTTGATCGTCGGCACCTGCGGGCTGGCCTTGTGGCTGTGGCAGGCCAGCCTGATCAGCGTGGGCGCGATCACCCTGGCCACCGGGCTGGTGATTCGCATCCACAACATGTCCGGCTGGATCATGTGGACCATCAACGGCATCTTCGAGGACATCGGCACCGTGCAGGACGGCATGGAAACCATCGCCCAGCCGCTGACGGTGCAGGATGCAGCCGACGCCAAACCCTTGCTGGTCAGCGCCGGCGCGGTGGATTTTGAGAATGTGCACTTCCACTACGGCAAGCGCGGTGGAGTGATGGCCGGTTTGAACCTGGCGGTGAAGCCGGGCGAGAAGATAGGCCTGGTCGGTCCGTCGGGTGCCGGCAAATCCACACTGGTAAACGTGCTGCTGCGGCTGTATGACCTGGGAAGCGGGCGGATCCTGATCGATGGCCAGGACATCGCCCACGTCACCCAGGACAGTCTGCGTGCACAGATTGGTGTGGTCACCCAGGATACGTCGTTGCTGCATCGCTCGATCCGCGACAACCTGCTGTACGGCCGGCCCGATGCCAGCGAGGAGCAGCTGCGCGCCGCCGTGGCCAAGGCGCGTGCCGAAGGCTTCATCGCGTCCCTGGTTGATGGACAGGGACGGCAGGGCTATGACGCCCATGTCGGCGAGCGCGGGGTGAAGCTGTCCGGCGGCCAGCGCCAGCGCATCGCCATTGCCCGCGTGCTGCTGAAGGATGCACCCATCCTGATCCTCGACGAAGCCACATCGGCCCTGGATTCGGAAGTGGAAGCGGCGATCCAGGACAGCCTGGACGAGTTGATGGGCGAAAAGACCGTGATCGCCATTGCCCACCGTCTGTCGACCATCGCGCGCATGGATCGCCTGGTAGTGATGGATCAGGGCCGCATTGTCGAAACCGGCACCCATGCCGAGCTGGTTGCCGCAGGCGGGTTGTATGCACGTTTGTGGGCGCGCCAGACCGGGGGCTTCGTGGCCGTTGAAGGTTGAGCCGTTGCTGCCGGTAGTGCCGAGCCATGCTCGGCAGCGTCGGACCTGTAGTGCCGAGCCATGCTCGGCAGAGGCCTTCCCGGTAGCGCCCCAGACGAGCACGGCTCGGCACTACGGCCCCCTCCCTTGCGTAGCAGGGGAGGGTTGGGGAGGGGTTGGCTTTTGCACGGTTTGTTGGATTACCAGCTTCGCGGCTTAGGCCGCTCCTACTGGGGCTCTTGCCGAGCATGGCTCGGCACTACAGATCAGGCCTTGCCGAGCATGGCTCGGCACTACAGGTCAAGCATTGCCGAGCATGGCTCGGCACTACGGTTCATGGCGTGCCGATGCGTACCAGCAGCAGGCCGGCCACCACGGTTGCGATGGCCGCCACCACCGCCAGCGCCAACAGCCAGCTGCGGCAGCGTTGGCGCTGGCTGGCACGCATTGCGGTATCAAACAGCGCCACCCTCTGCTGCTCGCTCTCAGCGATCAGCGCCTTGGCCTTGGCTGCACCCAGCTCGGCGTCCAGGCGCCCGGCCTTGATGTCCTCGGCAATGACTTCCAGTTGCTGCATCACGTTGAACTGCAGTTTCTGTAATTGCAGCTGGGTGTCGTCGTGATTGGACAAATGGGAACCCTCGCGGTTGAGGTCAGGCAGAAGGAGACTGCAGGGCTTGCCGGATCACCCGTGACACGATCACCGGATCATCGCTGGACATATGGTGCCCCAGCCGCAACAAGCCGATGCCGAAAAAAGGCATCAGCAGGCCCGGCAGCACCGCGGGCAGCAGCATCAGGTCAAACCTGCCCAGCTGAAGTGCGGCCACTGTGGTCCACAGCACGCAGAAACCAAGCCAGAAAAGCATGAAGACGACGACCAATGGCGGCATTGCATACGCGCCGCGCAGCTCGCAACCCTGTGGGGTTGCGTAAAGACTGCCGCGGAAGTGTGGCTTGAACGAATTCCGCATCACTGTCCGGTGATAAAGATGCACGTGCTTGTCGCTTATCGAGCCTACGACGCTGCCGGTGAAGGTCAGGTTGCCTCGTGCGGTGGCGGCACACAATGCCTGCATGGCCTGCTCGGGTGGTAGCGGGCTGGTGTATACGGCTTGCGTGCGAGGGAACAGCCAGGTCCAGAAAGACATGCGATCTATCGCTGCGGGGTAGAACACAATAGCCGCAGATACCCGCTTTGCCTATTGCAGGCTGCTGTCGCGCTTGCGCTGGGCTTTCTTGACCAAGGCGGTGATCTTCTTCTCAACCTCGGGGGTGAGTTCCGCAAGGGCGAAAGAGGTTGCCCACATCGGCCCGTCATCCAACATCGCGGTGTCATTGAAGCCCAGCGTGGAATAGCGTGCGCCAAACTTGCTGGCGCCCTGGAAGAACAACACGACCTTGCCGTCGCGGGCATAGGCGGGCATGCCGTACCAGGTCTTGGGCAGCAGCGTGGGCGCGGTGGCGGTGACAATGGCATGCAGGCGCTCGGCCATCGCGCGTTCGGCAACCGGCATTTTGGCGACCTTGGCCAGTAGTTCAGCCTCGCCATCGGCGCGCAATCTGCCGGCCTTTGCTTCGAGTTTGAGTTCGAGTGCGCGTTCCTTCATCGCGGCCTGTTCGGCAGCGGTAAATCCATTCGACTTGCTGGCCATGGTGGTGCCTGGTCAAGGAGGTGCTGCATTTTTAACCGACCGTGGCTGTCGATGTGTAAAACACCCGTGCAGCGACGGGGTGTGAAGTGGTCGTTACTCCCCGGACTGCCCCAGCTCCCGCTCGATGCGCCGGTCCGGGATCAGCCACAGCAAGGCCACCAACGCATACACGGCCTGGGCAAGATGCACCTGCGCAAAGCTCAGCCCGATGCCGGTGATATAGAGCACCGGCGACAGCTTGCCCTTCCAGTCGCCGCCCAGCGCGTGCTGCAGCTGCGAGTTGCGACCATCCGCGGCGACGATGCGCCGTTGCAGTATCCAGTAGGCCACCGCGGCGGCCAGCAGGATGCAGCCATAAAGCGCGGTCGGCAGTGGCTGATTGTTGTAGTCGTCCATCCAGTGGGTGGCGAACGGCAGCAATGACAACCAGAACAGCAGGTGCAGGTTGGCCCACAACACGCTGCCGGTGACCTTGCGGCAGGCCTGCAGCAGATGGTGGTGGTTGTTCCAGTAGATGCCGACGTAGATGAAGCTCAGCACGTAGCTGAGCAAGGTGGTGAGCAGCGGGCGCAGCGCGTCCAGCGATGCACCCTCCGGTGGCCGCATCTCCAGCACCATGATGGTGATGATGATGGCCAACACGCCATCGCTGAATGCCTCAAGCCGCCCCTTGCCCATTATCGGTCCACCGCTGCCATGATGGACGCGACGCTAGCACGTGGATACGTCAGAGGCATGTGTTTGCCCGGGCCTGCTCAGAGCAGGCGGGTACCCAAGGGGACATCATGCTCGGGCATGCACAGGGTCACCTGGCCATCGGCGTTGTGGAAGCCGGTCACCAGGCATTCGGACATGATCGGGCCGATCTGCTTGGGCGGGAAGTTGACCACCGCCACCACCAGCCGGCCGAGCAACTGGGCCGGGGTGTACAAGGCGGTGATCTGCGCGCTGGATTTGCGCACGCCCAGTTCCGGGCCGAAATCCACCTGCAGCTTGTAGGAAGGGTTGCGTGCCTCGGCGAACACCTCGGCGGCAATGACCCTGCCCACGCGCAGTTCCACCTTGGTGAAATCATTCCAGCTGATGGTATCCATAACAGGTGCCTGCCATTATCGGGTGCAGTCAATGTGCGCAAGCGAGAGCTGCCAGGCAAGGGCCATCGGTCACGGGGAACAGCCGGGCTCAACGCGGTGGCTGCGGGACATAAACCTCATGCCATAGCGTGATCTTGCCGTGGTTGTCGAACTGCATGAGCAGCATGGCCTGGGGGTCTCGCGACGGTCATCGTCATGGCTGATGTGGGCCAGAATGGAGAGGGCCACCGACTGCGCGTCGACCAGGGTATGCAGCACATCGTAGTCAATGCCGCGCATGCCGGCCTTCATGCCGTTGAGGAATGTCAGATAGGTGGCGCGGGTAGCTTCATAGCGCCGGCCGTTGGGTTCCACCACAAAATGGTCGGCGAAACATTCGCCCACGGCTGCCTCGTCCAGCACCGAGGCTGTGTTGAGATTGCGTCGATTCCAATCAAGCACGGCCAGGGCGCGCTGCAGTACGTGGTCGCGGGAATGCATCATGGGCTGGGTACTCCTATGCAGGTCGGGGGGGGGCTGCAGGCAGCTGCAACTGCATGGGTTGATAGGTCAAGCCTGCAGGCTGTGCTGTCTCGCTGCGGCATTTCGGGTGAGGATCAGTTTTTTCCTCCAGTCGTCTGGCAGCGCTTCTGATGCGGCGATGGCTGCGCCGGCGGGGCAAGTGGACGTGTGATCATGCTGCTCGACAGGTCATGATGCGCCACTGGTGGAGGGGAACTGTTCCGCATCCTACCGCTGCTTGCGATGCGGAAAGCGAACAGGGCGGGGGTTCCCAAGGCGGGGTTGCTACCGGCGTGGTTCGCCATCGATGCCGTCGTTGTCGTGGTGAAGATGGCTGCCGCAACCTGGATCACCCCGCCTGACCGGTGCCGCGCCGGTGGCATGAGCCTCTTTGCGGTTGGTGAACACGCGCGCCATTGCTTTCCGCGGCAGAGCGCAGGCTTGTGATAGTGCAGGGGGGCCTTCGGCGCAAGCACTGCAGCCGATCATTACCAGCCAGGCGAAGGTGAACCTCTCTACGGCGATCCGGGCCTGCGGGCTTAGCGCCGGGTCTGCTCATAGATGGCCGCCACCTGCGCGAAGCTGGGGTCGGACATGCCCATGCCGTTGACGAACACGGCAGGCGCGCCTTGCCGCAGCACGGCCACGGTACGGTCCACCGCCGCGCGCTGTTCGGCGGTGGGGTTGGTGAGAGTGAAATCCACCGAGCTGCCGCGCGTTACCGGGATGCCACGGTCCTGCAGGGCGCGTACCAGCGCATCGGCGCGTTGCGCCCGTTCCGAGGGGCAGTTCGGTGGCGCCAACACCAGTACGGTATTGCGCGGCGTGCTGCCGGGCATTTCAACCGGGACGAATTCGCCGGCATTGACGGTGGTGACAGCTGGGGACGTGCCATCGGCAGCCGGTCGCTTCAACCACCAGTTGAGCCCACCGGCCAATCCCAGGGCGATGAGTAAGATGCTGCGCCAGCCCATGATGCCTCCTGCATTTCCGTCCTGTGCGTCTTGTAGCCGTTGGCCGCGTCCTTGGCAATGCGGTGGATGGGCTGGCCAATGGAAAAGCCCGGGCAGGGCCCGGGCTTTTCGGTGAACATGGGTGCTGGGCTTACTCGATCGGCTGTTCCAGCATCAGCTGGCGGGCGAAGCGCACCGGCGGCGCACCGTAGGACAGGATCTGGTCGTGGTAGGCCTTCAGGTTGAAGTTCGCACCCTGCTTGTCCTGCACGGCCTTGCGGGTGTCGAAGTGCTCCTGCGCACCGACGAAGTAGGTCGGCAGCTGGGCCGAGGTGAGCTGTGCGCGCACCCACTTGCCCGAGGCTTCGCTTTCCTGCTGGAAGGCATCGTGGGTCATCAGGTGCATGGCCTGCTCGCGGCTCCAGTTGTCTACGTGCACGCCCTGGTCGAGGATGGCGTTGGCAATGGTGCGCAGGTAGAACTTCAGCTGCACCAGATGGAACAGCGGATCGTTATCCAGGTAGCCCTGCTCCTGCATCATCCGCTCGGTGTAGACCGCCCAGCCTTCGGCAAACAGGCCCGAACGCATCACCGCACGCAGCGTGGACGGGAACTTGCCCGAGTGCCAGCCTTCCAGGTAGTGGCCCGGGGTGCCTTCGTGGATGGACAGCAGGTGGATCATGCGGCTGTTGTATTCGCGCAGGAAGGAATCCACCTGCTTGTCGTTCCAATCGTCCGGAATCGGCGAGACCGCGTAGAAGGTCTTCAGGTTCTTGTCCAGCGGGCCCGGCGAATCGCAATAGGCCACGGCCACGCCACGCTGGAATTCCGGCATCAGGATGATGTCGACCGGCGCATCGGGCAGGGTCATCAGGTCATGCTTGCGGACGAACTCGGTGGACTGGTCCAGCGCCGCCTTGGCGTCTTCCACCACCTTGTCGCGGGCCGGCTTGTCGGCATAGGCCAGTTCCAGCGCGGCCTCGATGGCCTTCTGCTGCTGGTCGTCGGTGGGGTTGGCCGGCATGTCCGGGGCGCCCGGCTTGTCCTTCAATACCACCTGGGCGATGCCGTACATGTCCTTGCGCACGCGGGTCAGCTCGGCGCGGGCACGCTCGCCGATCTCGGCGCGCGACAGCGAGGAGTTGAGCGAGAACTTCAGCTTCTGGTCGTACTTTTCCGCACCGATGCGGAATTCACCCTTGGCATTCGGCACCAGGGTTTTGTCCAGCCAGGTCTGCTGCTCCTCCACTGCGGTGGTGAGGGTGGCGATGGCGGCCTTCAGGCGCTCCTGGTCGGCGGCTTCGAGCTGGCCGATGTTGGGGACGATGAAGGTTTCAACCAGGCTGAGAATGCCGCGGTTCTGCTTGGCCACGGTTTCGGCGTGGATCTTCGGCACGCGCGCCGGGTCCAGGTTGGCGCGGGCGGCAGCGAAGATCTGCGGGATCTGCTCGATGCGCGCGGTGGCCGACTTCAGGCGGTCCGGCAGCGGCGCGAACTCGCGGGCCATCAGGCCATAGATGGCGCTGCCGGCCAGGCCGTTGTAGACCTGCGGGTCCCACTTCCACGACTGCAGGTTCTCGTTGGACCAGATATCGGACTGCAGCTGGTTGCGCAGGATGGCGGCATCCACCTGGTTCTCGCGGCCGAGCTTGCTCACGTCCAGCGTGTCCAGCTCGGCGAGCAGGGCCTTGCTGGCGTCCAGGCTCTTCTGCTGGCCGGCCGCGCTGACGTCGTCGAGCTGGCTGTCATAGCGGTGGTCGCCGATCTGGGTGGCGCTGACCGGGGACAGCTGCATCCAGGTGTCCAGCGCCTTTTTCGACAATTCGGCGAACTGTGCATCGGCCTGGCTTTGGCCGGCCTGCTCGGTGGAGGAGGACGGCGCGGTCGGGGCGTCGCCGCTCTGGCAGCCGGCCAGGCTGGCGAGCAGGGCGGCGGCGAGCAGGTGCTTGCGCATCGGTATTCCTGTTGCTGAGGGGAAACCCCGAGCATAGGGGGACGCGCCCCGGCCCGCACATGCCGATGGTTGGTGGCAGCTTGCCGAAACAGGTGGTTCAGTGCAGCCGAGGCCCCGTAGCCCGGGTAAGCGCAGCGCACCCGGGGGCGTGATTCACCCGGGTAATCAAATCTCCGGCTCACCGAATCCCCGGGTGCGCTGCGCTTACCCGGGCTACGGGGCGATGCTGCTCTGCACACAGTCTTAGCTTTCGTATTCAGCTATATGGCTATGCTGCGCGCAGCCCACCGCCTGGAACTACGGAAGCATGAAACGACCGCACGGAAGTACGTTGGCAATGGCGTTGGGCCTGCTGTTGGCATTCACCGGCTGCGCCAAGCATGAAATGTCGGCGGAGACCGCCGCCGTTGCCGCCGATGCGGTGCAGTCGCCGGAAGGGGCGTTTCTGGCGTATGAGCACACCGTGCAGCTGCAGCTGCCGGGCAAGGACATCGCGCCACGGGTGAAGGCGGTGGCCGAGGCCTGCCAGAGCGCCAAATACGGCGACTGCGCGGTGCTCAATGTGTCCCAGCAGGGCGGCGATACCCCCAGTGGTTCGATCAAGCTGCGTATCGCGCCCAAGGGCGTGGAGCCGATCATTGCCCTGGCCAGCGAAAAGGGCGAGGTGAGTACCCGCAATACCGAGGCCGAGGACCTGGCCCAGCAGGTAGCCGACACCCAGTTGATGCAGGACCGTTTGAAGGCCGAGCACGCACGCCTGATCGAGTACCAGCAGCGGCGTGACCTTGAGGTGGCGGATCTGCTGACGATTTCCCAGCGTCTGTCCGAGATCGAAGCCGGGCTGCAACAGGCCAACCGTGATGCCGCCCAGCAGCACCGCCGCATCGACACGCAGTTGGTCACCATCAACATCGACTCGACCAACAGCCAGCGCAGCCGTAGCGAGATTGGCCAGGCATTCGGCGATTTCGGCGAGATATTCAGCACCAGCCTGGCCTACCTGATCCGCATCGCCGCAGGCTTGCTGCCGGTGATCCTGATTGGCGGCGTTCTGGCCTGGCTGGTACGCCTGTGGTGGCGCAAGCGTCGGAAGAAGTAAGCAGCTGCGCGAGCAGCGGTACAAACCACGGGGCGAGTGCCACCTCTATTCCCTCCCCTGCGCATCAGGGGAGGGTCGGGGAGTTCTGGGGCCCAGCCGCAGCGCAGTGTCTCGCGGCTCATGCCGCGCCTGCCGACGGGCGGCTCCCCGATTGCAGTCAACCGTGCAGGTGCAGCTCCGGAATGCGCTTCTCGTGCGCGGCAAACAGTTCCTGGAACTCTTCTTCGTTGAACTCATCAGGCAGATACACCGCCACCTGGCTGCTGACGCCATCGGCGTCAATGCGCTCGCGTGGGCCCGCGCGCAGTGATACTTCGCGGTCCTTCCAGGTGGTGACCCAAGGCGTCTCATCCCATTGGGTCACTTCAGCGTTGTCTGCATCCCAGATAACAACAATCGTAAACATGGCGTCTCAACTCTTCAGGGCGCGGTGTTCGCTGGTGATGGTCGCACCTTCGCCCATCACCTTGGTGACCGGCGTGCGGGTGGCTACGTCCAGTAGTCGTTCCCATTGTTCGACGGTCAATGCGCCGGTAGCAGAAAGAATGCGGTGCACCTGCAGCTTACCGGCTTCATCGCGGCTGGAGGTGAGCTCGGCGTTGAACTCACCCAGCTCCCAGCCTTTTTTCTCTGCATACATCCGCAAGGTAATCGCGGTGCAGGCGGCCAGCGATGCCAGATACAGGTCGAACGGCGCCATGCCTGCGTCCTGGCCGCCCAGCCGCGCTGGCTCATCGGCAACAAGTTCGTGGACGCCGTTGCTGATGCGATGGGCGTAGTTGTTTCCCGTTGATTGAATGGTGACGTGGGCCATGGCGGCTTCCTTCGGAACGAGCAGTCAAATTATCTTCAGACCATTGCTTCGGGTAGTCATCGTTTATTGCTCACATCGTCCCATTGCCTGAACGCTGTCCAGATATCAGACGGCGTCCGCTCCGCGAAAGGGGGGGTGTAGTGCCGAGCCATGCTCGGCAATGGGCTTTGCCGGTAGAGCTGCTGCCGAGCATGGCTCGGCACTACAGGGGATGCTTCTACCTGACCCGTACCGGCAACGGGATGTTGCACAGGTCGATGTGGCCGGCGGCGCGCTTGTAGAAGCCATCCACGCGGTTGCGACGCGCTTCCACCGCATCAGCGAAGGTCTTCGAATCGGTACGCAGCACCTGCAGCTTTACCCGCTGCGCTTCCGGCAATTCGCTGGCCAAGGTGATTGCTTTGATCTGCGTACGTTGCGCGGGATCTTCATAGAAGCCCATCGGGTCGGGGCCGCGCTTGATCGTACTGAGCAGTTCCATGCCCTTGAGCACGCGGCCCACCAGGGTGATGTTGCGGTCCAGCTGGCGCGGCGATTGGCCGGTGACCACATAAAGCTCCGCACCGACGCTGCTGTCCTCGTCGTTGTTGCGACCAGCGCCGAGCGCACCATAGCAATGCGCCAACCAGGCATTCTTGCCATCGCTGCCAACGGCGAAGTCGTCAACGAAGCCGGTGCGGGAGGCCCAACCATCGCGGTCGGGCAGAGCGGTGAAGGCCAGGCCTTGCAGCGGTCGCTGGAATTCGGCGGGCAGATGAGACTTGGCGCTGCCCATCGACTTGGCTTTGGCCGCGTCGTCGGCATCGGCGTCGCCGAACTGAACAACGAAGTTGTCCTGCGAGCGGTAGATGCTCAGCCCATCCCAGAAGTGCTCCCTGGCCATCGTGCGGATATTGCCGGCGTGCTCGGGGGCGAACTGCGGGGCCAGCTCGATGATGACGCGGCCGCCTTCCAGGTCCATGTACAGCGTGTTTTCCGCCGCCGGGGTGTGCCAGTCGCTGGCCGGCGCGGCGTCGATGATCTCCTGGGCGCTGCGGTACTTGGCGGGGGCGTCGGCCGCCAGCAGGGGCAGCGGGGACAGCGACAGGGCCAGGGCAAGCAGGCAGGGACGTAGCGTCATCGGGCGCATTCCAGTTGGGTGTGGGCCGATTCTGCGCGATTGGCCGGGGCACCCGCCAGCGCCGTGACGGCGGTAGGGGTGACTACCGGCATATTCACTATAGCGAACTAAATACTAGTATTTGCTTCAGGCTAGTTGGCGGGAGTGAAGGCCATGACGGAGTTGGATGCACATCTGCGCAAGTTCCAGAAGGAATTGAGCACAGGCACGGTGTCGCTGGCCCTGCTGGCGGTGCTGGCCAAGGCGCCGGAGCCGCTGTACGGCTACCTGATCGCCAAGGAGCTGGAGCGGATAGGCGATGGGGTGCTCAGCGGCAAGCAGAGCGCGCTGTATCCGGTGCTGCGCAACCTGGAAGCTGCCGGCCTGCTGGAAAGCCATGTGGAGCCTTCGGTGGCCGGGCCACCGCGGCGCTACTACCGCATCAATGACGACGGTCGTGCCGCGCTGCGGCAGTGGGTCGCCGCCTGGAATGCCACCCGCGACTCGGTCGAGTCCGTACTGGAAGGGATCAAATGATGAATACCGAACACAACACGCGACCGCTGCCGACCACCATCCCCGAATACCTGGACCAGCTGCGCGCGGCATTGGCAGGTGCCGACCTGGCGATGATCCAGGACGCGCTGTACGACGCCGAGGAATACCTGCGCTCGGAGCTGGCCGAACAGCCGGGCAAGAGCGAGGCCGAGGTGATTGCTGGTGTGGCCGGCAGTTATGGCGCGCCGGAAGAGGTGGCCGGGATCTACCGCGAAACCGAGGTGACGGTGAACCGCGCCCTGCGCACGCCGCGCCCGGCATCACGTGTCATGCCAGCAGCTGCTGCTGCGGTGGCTGACGCGAGCGCGTCCCCCGTTGAGCCAGGTGTCGCCGCACCGGCGCGCACGCCAGCACCGCGATCCTTGCTGGCGCGCTTCTTTGGCGTGGCGCTGGATCCGCATACCTATGGCGCGCTGTTCTACATGCTGCTGTCGCTGGCCACTGGCATCTTCTTCTTTACCTGGGTGGTGACGGGCCTGTCGGTGTCGGTGTCCTTGCTGATCCTGATCATCGGTATCCCGATCCTGCTGTTGTTCCTGGGTTCGGTGCGGGTGTTGTCGCTGGTGGAAGGGCGCATCATCGAAACCATGCTGGGCGTGCGCATGCCGCGCCGGCCCGCCTATACCGACCGCAGCCAGGGTTGGCTGCAGCGCATCGGTGCGATGTTCTCGGACGGCCGCACCTGGCTGACGATGCTGTACTTCGTGCTGATGCTGCCATTGGGGACCCTGTATTTCACTGTGGCCACGACCTTGTTGTCGACGTCGTTGGCGCTGGTGTTCGCCCCTGTGGCTGCACTGTTCACCAATGAGGCAATCGGCATCTGGATCGACGGCGTCAATGTCGCCAGCTCCTTCTGGCTGTGGCCATTGTCGGTGGGTGTTGGCGTGCTGCTGCTGTTTGGCACGCTGCATCTGGCGCGAGGCATCGGCAAGCTGCATGGCGCGATGGCCAAGCATCTGCTGGTGCGCTTGTAAGCGCCGCTTTGCGGGGGGATGTAGACGAGGGCGCCAACGGCGCCCTCGTTGTATCCGTAGTGCCGAGCCATGCTCGGCAGAGGCTTTCCCGGTAAGGCCTCTGCCGAGCATGGCTCGGCACTACCACGCGCTATGCTGGTGCCCGATTTTCTAGGAGAACACCATGGCCGGCAAAGGCTGGTTCTATGTGGCCCTGACCTGCCTGTTCGAGTTGGTCTGGGTGTATGGCTTCAACGTGGCTGCCACATGGTGGCATTGGATTCCGATCATCGTGGTGATCGTGGTGGACTTCCATTGGTTGGCCAAGGCCTGCGAATCGTTACCCACCGGCACGGTGTACGCGGTGTTTGCCGCCGTTGGCACGGTGGGGACCGCGCTGATGGATATCTTCCTGTTCGATGGCAGCTTCAGCCTGGCCAAGGGGGTGTTCATGGCGGTGCTGGTGGCGGGCGTGATCGCGTTGAAGCTGGCCGATGGCAAGGTGGCTGCCGCGTCTGATGCTAACGGGCAGGGAGGCTGACATGGGCTGGTTTCTGGTGATTGCCGCTGCCTTGATGGAGACGCTGGGCGTGATTGGCCTGAAGCGTTACAGCGGGCGCAAGAGTCTGTTGAACGCGACCTTGTTCTTCGGCGGGTTTGGCGCTTCGTTTGTGCTGTTGTACCAGTCGTTCCGCTATATCCAGCTGAGCATTGCCTATGCGGTGTGGATTGGTTTGGGAACGGCGGCTGCGGTGCTGGTGAACATGCTGTTCTTTGGTGAGTCGCGGAGTACGGCGCGCTTGCTGAGCCTGGCAGTGATCGTGGTTGGGGTGGTGGGCTTGAAGGCGGTTTCTTGAAAGCAGAAGGCCCCTGGAGTGCCGGGGCCTTGGGGTTTGCTTGTCAGTTTCTGCAGCGCTGCCGTTGCCGAAATCGTCTGGCTTCGGTTTGCCCTCACCCCAACCCCTCTCCCGTGAACGGGAGAGGGGCTTCAAGCAAGCTTCAAGCGGCGGCTCAGCGTTGGGCGCGGCGGCGCAAGGGGGTGACGTTGCTGCTGGCCTTCTTTGCTTTTTTGGCAGCCGGCTGCGCGGACTGGGCGCTGAAGAAATCCCGCATCTTCGGGTACACCACTTCGCGCCAGCGGCGGCCGCTGAAGATGCCGTAGTGGCCGGCACCTTCGACGATGAAGTGGTCGCGGCGCGAGGCCGGGATGCCGGTGCACAGTGCCTGCGCGGCTTCGGTCTGGCCGAGGCCGGCAATATCGTCCAGCTCGCCTTCGATGCTCAGCAGGGCGGTGTCGCTGATCGCCGACGGGTCCACGTGTTCGCCGCGCACATACCACTCGCCACGCGGCAGCAGGAATTCCTGGAACACCACGCGGATGGTGTCCAGGTAGAACTGCGCCGGCATGTCCAGCACGGCGTTGTATTCGTCGTAGAAACGGCGATGCGCGTTGGCATCGTCCAGGTCGCCCTTGACCAGATCGGTGTAGAAATCCCAGTGCGACATCAGGTGGCGGCTGGGATTCATCGACATGAAGCCGGCGTGCTGCAGGAAGCCCGGATAGACGCGACGGCCCTGGCCCGGATACGGCGCCGGAATGGTGTGGATGACGTTGTTCTCGAACCACGACATCGGGTTGCGGGTGGCCAGGTTGTTGACTGCGGTCGGGCTGCAACGCGCATCGATCGGGCCGCCCATCATCACCAGTGAGCGCGGCGTGGCTTCGCCGCGGCTGGCCATCAGTGACACCGCCGCCAGCACCGGCACGGTTGGCTGGCAGACGCTGACCACGTGCACGTTCTCGGCGCCGAGGTGGCGGATGAATTCCTGCACGTATTCGATGTAGTCGTCCAGGCCGAACTCGCCCTGTTCCACCGGCACCATTCGCGCGTCGACCCAGTCGGTGACATAGACGCGGTGGTCGCGCAGCAGGGTGCGCACGGTATCGCGCAGCAAAGTGGCGTGGTGGCCGGACAGCGGCGCCACCACCAGCACGATGGGCTGCGCCAGCAAGGCCTCGACCTTGGAGGTTTCATTGCTGTGGCGCTTGAAGCGCAGCAGCTTGCAGAACGGCTTTTCGACCTCGGTGAGCTGGGCGATGGGCACGATCTCACCGTCCAGTTCCAGCTCGTGGATGCCCCATTCCGGCTTTTCGTAGTCCTTGCCCAGGCGGTGGAACAGCTCGTTCATCGCCGCAAAGCGATCGGCGCCGGGCATGGACGACCACCAGTGGCCGGAGTTATTGAAGAACGACGCATTGGCCTGCGCCTGGTGGACCCAGGGCGCGAGCAGGTTGCGGGTCAACTCATGCAGTTGGTAGAGCATGGTTTCTCAATATGTACAGTCATATGATGCTGTGCAGCATAGCGCACTATGACATTTGCGGCGTTAAGCAGGTATCGGCCTTTAGTCGGCCCTTTCCAGCGCGGCGATGTCCTCGCTGAACGCGGGGGCCAGCCAGCAATGCGAACCGACCGGACGGAAGCCCACCTCGCGCAGCTGGCGCCGGTACCAGCGGGCCGGGCGTTGCTGGAAGCCGTCGTGGTCGCCATGGAATTCGTCCTCGGCGGTGAACAGCTCCAGGAAGGCGACCCCGCCGCACAGCTCGGCCAGGCCCGGCAGTCCCTGGCGCAGCTCGCGGCTGGGCACGTAGTGCATGACGTCCGAGCAGACCAGCAGGTCCACCGGCGCGCAGGGCCGCAGCCACTGGAAATCGCCGAAGCTGGCCAGGTGCAGGTTGCGGGTGCGGCCGTAGCGGCGCACTGCATATTCGCTGCTGTCAAAGCCCTTGTACTGCAGCTTGGGCCGCAGCTTGAGCAGCGGTGCACGCCAGGCGGCTTCACCGGCGCCGATATCGAGCACGCTGCGGATCGGGCGTTCCAGGTAGTACTCGGCGGCGGCAACGGCCAACTGCACCTTGCGCGCGAGCCGGGCCGGGCCGCCGATATCGTCGCGGCGGTACCAGCGTTGGAAGTAGTCGGCGTCGTACTGCTTGTCCTGCATGTGCGTGTCTTGTGCGGATGGGCGAAAATGGGGCACATCCTACGCCGCCGATGGAGCCAGCGCATGCAGTCGTACTTTTGGGTAAAGACCTTCCACCTTGTTTTCGTGGTGGCGTGGATGGCCGCGGTGTTCTACCTGCCGCGCATCCTGGTCAACATCGCCGAGGCGGCGGGGCAGCCGCCGGTGGTGGAACGGCTGCAGCTGATGGGCAAGCGCCTGTACCGGTTTGGCCACATCATGTTCGGTATCGCCTTCATTCTCGGCCTGGTGCTGTGGCTGGGCTACAAGGTGCTGCCCGACTTCCCGACCATGGTGGCGCCGGGCGCTGCCGGTTGGCTGCATGCCAAGTTGGGGTTGGTGGTGCTGCTGATGGTCTATTTCACCTTCACTGGGCGCTGGCTGAAGGGCACGCTCAAGGGCAAGGCACTGCCGTCCTCTGGCACGCTGCGCTGGTTCAATGAGCTGCCGCTGGTGCTGTTCATTGCCATCGTGTATCTGGTGCTGGCCAAGCCGTTCTGAGTTGTTTTAAGGGGCTGCGAAGATCAACGGCCCCCCTCCCAACCCTCCCCTTGGCTGCGTCAAAGGGAGGGCTTGAGCTCTCTGCCCCCTCCCTTGCGCGTAGCGCAGGGCCCACGCGCTGCTCCCTCCCTTTGGCGCAGCCAAGGGGAGGGCGGGGGAGGGGTAGGCTTCAAGCCTTACCGCCTCCGTAGTGCCTGCGCAAACTGCGGATAGGCGGAAACATCATTGTGGTCGGCATCGGCAATTGTCACCGCTTGTGCCACGCCGGGCGGGAATCGCTGCAACAGACGCAGTGAGCTGGCAGTCGGAATCACTTCGTCCCTGCCGGCGATGATCAGCGTGGTGGGCGCTTTGATGCCGGCGACGTAGCGTCTGGAGTCGTAGTGGTCGCGCAGCAACAGCCGCACCGGGAAGATCGGGAACATGCCGGCGGCGAGGTCGCCGATGCTGTCATACGGGGTGATCAGTACCAGCCGTTGCACCGGTCGTGCTGCGGCAAGCTGCACGGCAACGCCCGAGCCCAGGCTGCGGCCGATCACGGTAATGCCGGTGGCACCGCTGGCGCTGGCGTCGTACAGGGCCAGCGCATCGGCGATCAGCCGTGCTTCGGTGGGTGAGCCGCTGCTGCCGCCATAACCGCGGTAGTGCATGGCGTGGATTGCTGCCCCCGGGAAGGCCTGCTGCAGCATCGGCAGCGCCTGCGAGACGTCTTCGGCATTGCCACCGAAATAGAGCACCCGCTGAGGGCTGGCCTGCTTGTTGCTGGAGATGAGGATATCGGCATCAGCGCGGTGCAGGGTCCAGTGCGGTACTGCCGGATCGCGGGGCACCGGGTGGTAGAGCAGGCCGCGCGCGTTGTAGGCGAGCAGGGCGCAGGCCAGCAGGTACAGGCCGATGATCAGGCTGAGGGAGATCAACAGGATTTTCAGCGGGGTGGTCATGCGGTCCGGCCTTGCTGGGCTGTCTTGATGATGCATCTTGTGTCCGCTGCGTTGCAGCGCTCCCCCTCTCCCCAACCCCTCTCCCGCAAGGGGAGAGGGGCTTCAAGCTGCAATTGCTGGCGATCGAGGATTCATTAGCTCATTTCCCCTTGCGGGGCGACTGAGAGCAGCTTGCGAACCATCGGTTCGCTGCTCTCTTAACGCCTTTGTGCAAGCGAAGACAGGGGCGCGAAGCGGGGGTTGGGGAGAGGGGGGTGTACGCAGAAATAAAGGCCGGCATTGCCGACCTTCCTTTCCTGACTCTCAACCTGCCGGTTCCAACAGCCGCAACTCCTTGCGCGCCGCGTCGATCCAGGCGCGCTGCGCCTGCTGGTAGTAGCGCGGTGAAGTCTCGGCACGGTCCAGAATATTGCGAAGCTGCACAACGGCATCGCCATCGCGCCCTTTGCGCTTGAGCAGCAAGGCATAACGCAGGCGTGCTTCCTCGCCCGGATAACCGCCTACCAGGGCGTCGTACTCGTGCAGGGCGGCATCGATGTCGCCGCTGTCCTCCACCGTGCGCGCGTACAGCAGGTGGCCCTCGTGTGAGCGGAAGCTGGGGTTCGCGGCGATCAGTGCATCCAGGGTCTGTTTGGCCTTGGCGGCCTGGCCAAGGCCGTACTGGGCCTTGGCCAAGCCCAGCATCAGCTCCGGATCTTCGCGGTGGATGCCTCGCATTGCGCTTTCGAACTGCGCGGCGGCCTCGGCGTACTCGCCGCGGGCGAGATGTTCGTCGCCAAGGTGGCGGCGGTTGTCGACGGTATCGGAGACGCGCAGGCGCTGGTCAGCCTCGCGTTTGCGCCGTTGTGGATCGATCTGGTCGCGCACCTGGCGCAGGCCACGTCGTGCTGCCGGGTTGTTGCGCAGGCCCGGCAGTACCTCGGCAATGAAGTAGATCAGCACCGCCAGGTAGGAGAACACCAGGATGATGAAGATCCAATACAGCGGCCGCCCGGTGCGCACGACGTGTACGCAGCAGGCGATCTGCAGCAGCAGCGAAAGCAGAATGATCGGACTCATCCCTGTGTCCTCGGTCTGGAAGCGGCTCAGGCCGCTTCGTAGGCACCGTAGCTGCGCAGGCGCTTGTAGCGCTGCTCCAGCAGTTCTTCCACGCTCAGCTTGTCCAGCGCGTCCAGCTCGTTGAGCAGCACGGCCTTCAGGCGCTTGCCCATCTGGGTGGGGTTGCGGTGTGCGCCGCCGATCGGCTCGCGGATCACCTTGTCGATCAGGCCCAGGCTCTTCAGTCGCGGCGCGGTCATGCCCAGCTGCTCGGCGGCGTCCTTGGCCTTGCCGGCGTCCTTCCACAGGATGGACGCGCAGCCTTCCGGGCTGATCGTCGAGTAGACGCTGTATTCCAGCATCAGGGTGCGGTCGCCCACGCCCAGCGCCAGGGCGCCGCCGGAGCCGCCTTCACCGATCACCGTGCAGATCACCGGCACCTTCAGCTCGGCCATTTCCATCAGGTTGCGGGCGATGGCCTCGGATTGGCCGCGTTCTTCGGCGTCGATGCCCGGCCAGGCACCGGCGGTGTCGATCAGGGTCAGCACCGGCAGGCCGAAGCGCTCGGCCATCTTCATCAGGCGCAGTGCCTTGCGGTAGCCCTCGGGCTTGGGCATGCCGAAGTTGCGCTTGACCTTTTCCTTGGTGTCGCGGCCCTTCTGGTGGCCGATCAGCATCACCGGACGGCCGCCGATGCGGGCCAGGCCGCCAACAATGGCCTTGTCATCGGCAAAGGCGCGATCGCCGGCCAGTTCCTGGAACTCGTCGCAGAAGATGCGGATGTAGTCCAAGGGGTAGGGGCGCGACGGGTGGCGGGCCACCTGCAGCACCTGCCAGGAGGACAGGTTGCGGAAGATCTGGGCAGTACGCAGGCGCAGCTTGTCTTCCAGCGCCTTGACCTCAGCATCGACATTGACCGCCGGCCCGGCGCTGGCACTGCGCAGGTCCTTGATCTTGGATTCCAGATCGGCGATGGGTTGCTCGAAATCGAGGTAGTTCGGGTTCATCGGAAACCGTCAGCAATGAAAGGGGGGAAGTGTAGCCGAACGCGCCGTATCAACCCGTACGCGTCCGTCCGGACAATCAATTGGCCCAGGGCGGGCTGTACTTGACCTTGACCCGGCGCACGGCCGGATCCTCGCGCAGGGCGTCGAGCAGGGCCGGGGTGACCCGGACCGCGCCGCTGCTGCCCAGGTCGAGCATGCCGGCAATGCTGCCACTGGGCTTGCCGTTGAGCAGCAGGTCCAGCCGCAGTGGGGTACGGCCCGGGCGGTGCGCGGCCAGCAGGGCGTCGATGCGCTGCCAGATCGGGCCACCGCGGCCGTCCACCCGCATCGACACGCGCAGGGCGTGGTCGGCGCACAGTTGCTCGTAGTCCCAGCACTGGCGGATGCGCAGGGCATAACCGCCGTTGAATTCGTCCTCGCGCAGGCCGCCCTTCACCACCAGGATGCGGTCCTTGGTCATCAGGTGGCCGAACTCGGCCAGGCCGTCGGAGAAGGCGCTGCATTCCACGCGGCCCTTGCCGTCTTCCAGGGTCACGAAGACCTGGCTGTCACCCTTGCGGCGTACACCAATGACCATGCCGGCAAGGATCACCGGAGATTCCTGGCGCCAGGCACGCTTTTCGCCATCCTTGGAGGGGAAGGCCGGTGCGATCAGTTTGTCCAGGCCGCCCAGGTCGGTGCCGACCAGTTCCTTGACGTCGTCGGCATAGGGATCGAACGGGTGGCCGCTGAGGAAGAAGCCCAGCGTTTCGCGCTCGCCGTTGAGCAGCTGCGCCAGCGGCCATTCCCTGCTCTCGGGCAGATCCAGCTGACTGGCCGTGCTGACCGGGTCGGGGGCACCGAACAGGGAGTTCTGCCCGGAGGCCTTCTCGCGCGCCATCTGTTCGGTGGCCTTGATCACTTCCGGCAGCTGCAGCGCCAGCGTTGCGCGGTTCTTGCCGATGCCGTCGAAGGCGCCGCAGTTGATCATCGCTTCCAGCGTGCGGCGGTTGAGCTTGCCCGATTCCACGCGGACGCAGAAGTCCAGCAGCGAGGCATATTCGCCGCCGCGTTCGCGCTGTTCCACCACCGCTTCGCAGGCACCCTGGCCGACGCCCTTGATCGCCCCCAGGCCGTAACGGATGGTGTCGGCGTTGGCAGCCTCGAACATGTAAGCCGAATCGTTGACACGCGGTGGCAGCACTTTGAGGTTGAGGTTCTTCACCTCGGCCAGGAAGCCCACCACCTTGTCGGTGTTGTCCATGTCCGAAGACAGCGTCGCGGCCATGAACTCGGCCGGGTAATGGCGCTTGAGCCAGGCGGTCTGGTAGCTGACCAGGGCGTAGGCGGCGGCGTGCGACTTGTTGAAGCCGTAGCCGGCGAACTTCTCCATCAGGTCGAAGATCTCGTCGGCCTTGGGGCCATCGACGCCACCCTTGGCCGCACCTTCGCGGAAGATCTCGCGGTG
>NZ_DLJW01000026.1:22969-25215 GCF_002477705.1 Stenotrophomonas sp. UBA7606
TCGCGGAAGATCTCGCGGTGCTTGGCCATTTCCGCCGGCACCTTCTTGCCCATCGCACGACGCAGCAGGTCGGCGCCGCCCAGCGAGTAGCCGCCGACGATCTGCGCCATCTGCATCACCTGCTCCTGGTACACCATGATGCCGTAGGTGTCCTTCAGGATGGCCTCGGTGCGCGGATCGGGATAGATGATTTCTTCCTGGCCGTGCTTACGCGCGTTGAAGGAGGGAATCAGGTCCATCGGGCCGGGGCGGTACAGCGACACCAGCGCGATCAGGTCTTCGAAGCGGTCAGGCCGCGCGTCCTTCAGCAGGCGGCGCATGCCCGAGGATTCGAACTGGAACACCGCGCCGGTATTGCCGTTGGCGAAGATGTCCTTGTAGGTGGGGGCGTCGTCCAGCGGGATATGGGCGATGTCGATCGGCGGGATGCCGGCGCGCTCGTGGCGCTTGTTGATCGCCTTCACCGCCCAATCGATGATGGTCAGCGTGCGCAGGCCGAGGAAGTCGAACTTCACCAGGCCCACTTCTTCCACGTCGTTCTTGTCGAACTGGGTGACCGGGTTCTTGCCGATGCCGCCTTCGTCATGTTCGGCGTACAGCGGGCAGAACTCGCTCAGCGGCTCGGGCCCGATCACCACGCCACCGGCGTGCTTGCCGGCGTTGCGGGTGAGGTCTTCCAGCTGCAGTGCCAGGTCGATCAGGTCGCGGACATCGTCCTCGGTTTCGTAACGCTGGATCAGCTCGGCCGAGGCCATTTCCGAATCCACGCCTTCCTTGCCCTTGCCCAGTGCATCCTTCAGGTGGATGCCGAGGATGTTGGGGATCAGCTTGGAAACGCCGTCGACCAGGCCATAGGGGAAGCCCAGCACGCGGCCGGTATCGCGCACCACCGCCTTGGCCGCCATGGTGCCGTAAGTGATGATCTGGCTGACGCGCTCGCGGCCGTACTTGCGCGCGACGTAGTCGATCACCTCGTCGCGGCGATCCATGCAGAAGTCGATGTCGAAGTCGGGCATCGACACGCGTTCGGGGTTGAGGAAGCGCTCGAACAGCAGGTTGTAGGGCAGCGGATCCAGGTCGGTGATCTTCAGCGCCCAGGCCACCAGCGAACCGGCACCGGAACCACGGCCGGGACCGATCGGGATGCCCTGGTTCTTGCCCCACTGGATGAAGTCGGCCACGATCAGGAAGTAGCCGGGGAAGCCCATCTTGATGATGGTGTTGAGCTCGAACTCCAGGCGCTCGTTGTAGTCCTCGCGGCTCATGCCGGCGGCCAGCGGATGCACCTGCAGGCGTTCTTCCAGGCCATCGCGCGACTGCTTCTGGATCCAGGTATCCAGCGTCTCGTCGTCCGGCACCGGGTAGTTGGGCAGGAAGTAGGTGCCCAGCCGCATCTCGACGTTGCAGCGCTCGGCCAGCGCCAGGGTGTTGTCGATGGCATCGGGGATGTCGGCGAACAGCTCCGCCATCTGCTCCGGTGTCTTCAGGTACTGCTCGCGGCTGTATTCGCGCGGGCGCTTGGGGTCATCCAGCACGCGGCCGGTGGAAATGCATACGCGCGCCTCGTGCGCGTCGAAGTCATCCGGCGACAGGAAGCGCACATCGTTGGTCGCTACCACCGGCAGGCCGCGCTGGCCGGCGGCCATCAGCGCGAACTGGTTGAAGCTTTCCTCGCCGTCACGGCCGGTGCGGGTCAGTTCCAGGTGCAGGCCGTCGCCGAACACGCGCTGCCAGTCGGCGAGCTGCTGCTCGGCCAGGTCGTGGCGGCCTTCGCTGGCCAGGCGGCCGGCCAGGCTGTGGCGGCCGGCCAGCGCAAACAGGTTCTGGCAGCCGTCCTTGAGCCACTGCGGGTGCACGGCTACGCCACCTTCATTGCGGTGGCCTTCCATCCACGCCCGCGTCAGCAGCCGCGACAGGCTCAGGTAGCCCTCGCGATCGCGGCACAGCAGGGTCATGCGCCAGGGGTCCTGGCCGTCCTCGGTGATCAGCAGGTCGGCACCGGCGATGGGCTTGATGCCCACGCCTTCGGCGGCCTTGTAGAACTTCACCAGCGCGAACATGTTGTTCAGGTCGGTGACCGCCAAGGCCGGCGCTTTCATCTCGACCGAGCGGCTCAGCAGGTTGGCCTGCTTGGCCTTTTTCGGGTCCGCCTGGTCGGGCTTGGCCGGCACGCGGATGGTGGAATCCACCATCGAAAATTCGGTGTGGACGTGGAGATGGACGAAACGGGAAGAAGTAGACATGCC
>NZ_DLJW01000041.1:0-8549 GCF_002477705.1 Stenotrophomonas sp. UBA7606
GATCGCGGCGATGCGGCGCAGGGTTTCGCCATCGCGCGCGGTGAACTGGTTCCAGATGCCCCAGATGTTTTCCCAGGCGTTGTAGCCGATGCCGTTGAAGAAGCAGTACTGAAGATCGTGGTTGCGGTTGCGGCCCCAACGGTTTTCGTAATTGACCATGTGGCGCGGCTCCAGCCACTTCCACTTGGACACCGGCGGCACCGGGCCGTCGGGCGCCTTCTTGCCCCAGCTCTGCACGTTCCAGATCAGCTGCTCTTCGGAGCTGATGGTGGATTCGGGCTGCACTACCACCGGGTTGCCGTTGGCGTCGCAGGCATCGAAGAACGCGCGCGGCACGCCGTTGAAGGTGTCACCGTTGATGCCATCGGCGCCGGTGGCCTTGATGATCTCGGCCATGCCGTCCCAATGGGTCACGCCCGGGTCGCGGGTGCCGTGGTCCCACGGCTTGGCCGGCAGGAACACGCGCACGCCGCGCTTCTGGAAGGCCTTCACGGCAGCGGTCAGCCCTTCCAGGCCGCCGGGCAGCGTGTGCGCCAGGTCGAACTGGTTGCGGTCATCGATGCCGATGTTCGGGTAGATGTACCAGATCAGCACCGAGTCCAGCCCGCCGAAGCGCGCGACCAGGTCGTCCAGGTACTTGTCCACGGTGTACTGCGCGGTCTCCACGTCGAAGAAGTAGCGGTCCTCGACCATCATCTGCGCGTGCACGAAGTTGCGCTGCGCCCATTGCAGCTCGGGGCGGCGGTAGTTCACGTCGGTGTAGCCGATCCGCACCAGGTGTTCGCGGCGCCAGTCCTTCAGCTCGGTCAGCCAGTCGCCGGCACTGGCGTTGGCATCGATCATCCAGCTGCCGATGTCGGCGAACGGCCAGGCCGGTGCCTTGCCCGGGGTGGGCAGGTAGCGGCCGGTGGTGACGTGCGAGAACTTGTACTCGGTGCTGATCGCCTCGCGCCCGTGGTCGGGGCTGTCGTTGTCGTAGTCAGGCGTGGGGTACGGCGTGGTCATGGCATTCATCCAACGAAAAACAGGGGGAGCAAGCGGTCAAAGCGCGCACCAGGCCGCGAGCGCGGCATGGGCGTCGGTGCCGGGGACACGGCGGGCATCGGCCAGCAACGCGGTGACCTCGGTGTGGTCGGGAATGCTGGATTGTGCGCCCAGCCGCGTGCAGGCCAGCGCGGAGGCGGCACTGGCCGCCAGCAGCGCCTGCTGCAGCGCATCGCCACGCGCCAAGGCCGCTACCAGCGTGCCGCAGAAGGTATCGCCGGCTGCGGTGGTATCCACCGGCGAAATGGCGAACGCCGGCTGCAGCAGGGTACGGCCTTCGTGCCGCGCCAGGCAGCCGCGCGCACCGAGGGTGACGATCACGCAGGGCACGTCCAGCCGCGCCAGCCCGCTGGCCAGGTCCGGCGGGTTGCCGGCGACCACGTCCAGTTCGCCCTCGTTGACGATCAGCATGTCCAGTTGTGCCAGCAGCTCGGCCGGCAGCACCTGCGCCGGTGCGGCGTTGAGCGCGACCTTGACCCCGGCCGCACGTGCGGCCACTGCATAGGCCAGCACGGTGTCGAGTGGGGTTTCCAGCTGCAGCAGCAGCCATTGCACCCCGTCCAGCGCGGGCAGGTGTTTGGGCTGCAATGCCATGTTTGCGCCGGGCGCAACGGTGATGGCGTTCTCGGCATCATCGGACAGGCAGATGAAGGCGGTGCCGGTCGGCAACTGTGCATCGCGCACCGCGTGCAGCTGCACGCCGGCGTCGCGCAGCGAGGTTTCGATCGGCGTGGCGAAATCATCCAGGCCCAATGCGAGCAGCATGCGGGTGCGGGCGCCACCGGCACGCGCGCAGGCCACGGCCTGGTTGGCACCCTTGCCGCCGGGGAAGGTGCGGAACTCGCGGCCCAGCACGGTTTCGCCGGGCGCCGGCACGTGCGCGGCGCGGACCACGAAGTCGAGGTTGGCCGAGCCGGCGACAAGTACGGTGGAACTCATGGAATGGCCTGGTAAACGAGGTTGTAGAAGCGGGTGGAAGGTGAGGCGAGCGACCTGTCACCGCTGGGCAGGTATTGCATCAGCAGGATGGCCACCAGCTTTTCCTTGCGGTCGATGGTGAAATAGGTGGACGCCGCGCCCGACCAGCCGAACTGGCCGACGCTGCCGAGCTTGCCGCGGTAGGCCGGGTTGGTGATGACATAGCCGCCCAGGCCGAAGCCCTCGCCCGCGCCATAGCTGCTGATGGCCGGCTCGAAGCCAGCGAGCTGGTCGCTCATCATCAGCTCGACGGTCTTGCGCGAGAGCAGCTGTTGTGTCCCGCTGCGGCCATCGTCGAGCAGCATGTGGGCAAACTTCAGGTAGTCGGCAGCGGTGGAGTACAGGCCGCCGGCGCCGCTGTCATAGCCTTTCAGGCGCACGCCCGGATTGCGCGCGCTGAGCGTGTCGGCCACGCGCAGGCTGCCATCGTCGTTGCTGGTGGGCAGTTCGACCACGCGACCACGCTGCGCCAGCGGCACTTCAAAACCGGTGTCGTGCATCGCCAGCGGGCTGAAGATGCGTTGCTGCAGGAACTGCGCGAACGGCTGCCCGCTGACCACCTCGACCACGCGCGCCAGCAGCTCGGTATTGCTGCCTTCGTAATGGAAGTGTGTGCCGGGCGCATCGGCCAACGGCAGCGTGGACAAGCGGCGTGCAACGTCCTGCAGCGAGGTCGCGCTGTCGACATCGGCCGCGGTCAACAGCTTGGTCGCCACCCGGTGCGTGTCCGACGCCGCCGCGAAGCCGCTGGTATGGGTGAGCAGATGGCGCAGGGTAATCGCGCGCGGTGCATCTTCGGTCTGCGGATGTTGCAGGTCGCCGCCGGTCACCACGGTGCGGTCGGCGAACTCGGGAAGGTAGCGCGCCAGCGGATCGTCCAACGACAGCTTGCCTTCTTCCAGCAGCATCAGCACGGCGACCGAGGTCACCGGCTTGGTCATCGAATAGATGCGGAAGATACTGTCGGACTGCAGTGGCCGGTGGCCAGNNNTGCAGGAAACCATCCAGCCGTTGCCAGCGCTCATCAGCGTGCAGCAGCGGCGCGGACAGGCACAGCAGGAGTGCGACGCCATGGCGCAGCCAGCGGCGGCTGCGCGATGTTGCGATTGGTCGATGCATGGCGTGCACTCCTGCGCTCATCAGCGGAACGTATACGAATAGCTCAGCGACACCACGCGACCGCGACCGGCCCAGTAGTTCTGCCAGCCATCGCCCTGCGAGCCGCTGAGGATGTAGTACTTGTTGAACAGGTTGTCCACGCCCAGCGAGAACGTGCCGAAGCGCCCCGAATCATAGTTCACGCCCAGATCCCACAGCGTGTAGCCGTTGATCTTTTCGTCGTAGTCGTACTCTTCGCCATCATATTCGCGCACCGCGGAGCCGGTGAGGTGGCGGTCACGCAGCATGCTTGCACCGAGGGTAGCGTCGAGGTTGGGCAATGCCTTCCACACCAGCGCGACGTTGACCTTGTCCGGCGTCGCATCGAAGATGCCCAGCGGCTTCTTCATCGGACCTGCATCGTAGCGGCCCTGCGGGTCCGGGCCCCAGAACGAGGTGTAGCCACGCAGGTGCGTGTACAGCCCGGTGATCTTGAAGGTGTCGGTGAAGCGGAATTCGCCGGTGAGCTCGATGCCTTTGATGTCGGTGGGCGCGCGGGTCATGATGAAGTCGCTGGTCAGCGGGTCCACTTCCAGCGATGCACCGAAGTCGGAGGTGGAGTGGTACCAGCTGCCACTCAGCGCACCGCGCGAACCACGCCAGTTGAAGCCGATGTCGATGTTGTCGACGATGATCGCCTGCAGGTCGAGGATACCGGCCACGGTCTGGCCCGGGTAGTTCACGTTGCGCAGCGGGATGCCGATGTCGGGCAGGGTGAAGCCCTTGCTGTAGGCACTGAACAGGGAGAACTCATCGGTGACGCGCCAGATCGCGCCGATGTTGGGCAGGTTGGCGGTGTAGTCCAGGGTGCCGCCTTCGACGAAGGAGTTGTTGCGGTAGGCGACGGTGGTATAGCTGTCGATGTCGAGCTCACCGTTCTCGCGACGGAAGCCGCCGCTGACCGTGACCGGGCCGATATCCCAGGACAGCTGCGCATACGGGGCGACGCTCCGGTAATCCATCGGCGGCACCCATACGCGGTCGGTCATCACCAGCCGCTGCTCGGCCACGTCCTGCACGAAGTCCACGCCGGTATGCAGCTCCAATCCGTCCACGCCAAAGATGGTGGGGCGCGTCCATGAGGTACGCAGGCCCTTCTTGCGTGACTGGATCTCGGACTGATCGAAGATGCGGTCGGCATCGTCTGCCGGTGCCGGCTTCACCAGCTGGCGGTCGGCGCCGTTCTCCGGCAGGAAGCGCATGCCCTGCTTGGCCTGGTAACCGACCAGGTCCAGCGTGCCGCCGTAGAAATCGCTGTGGGTGTACTGCAGGCTGTACTGGATGAACTTGTTGAGCGCATCGCGCTGGCCGTCGATATGGCCCTTGATCGAGGTATTCGGCACCGGCGTGTCGCAGGGCGGCCAGTCGTTCGGGCCCTTGCAGCCGACCAGCTGGATGTAATCGCCGTTGCCGCCGATGTTGAAGTTGCTGTACGTGGCCTGCAGGCGCTGTTCGCCGTCCTCGCCGAAGTTGTAGCCGCCCTTCATGTACAGGTTGCGCGACTGCGAATCGGCCAGCGAACCGCTGGAGTTCATGCCGATGCTGCGGCTCTTGGCGTCATAGGCCATGCCGCGCTCCAGCTGCGAGACGCTGGCAAGGAAGTCGTAGTTGTCCTGCTTGATCGCATGGCTAAGGCCCAGCTTCCAACCGACGCTGTCGTCGTTGAACTGGGTCTGGTAGCGCGCATTGATGGTGGTCTCGCTGCCGCTCTGCTCCGGCACCTTGGAGATGTAGTTGATCACGCCACCGGTAGCGCCGATGCCCTCTGCAGCGGACGGGCCGTTGATCACTTCGATGCGGCCGATCACGCCCATGTCGGTGAAGGTGCCGTTGCGCGTGCCTTCGCGCAGCGGCGAACCCTGCGGGATGCTGTCGAACAGGCGCAGCGGAATGCGCCCACGCAGCGACTCACCGGAGTTGGTCATTGCCTGCGAGGATTCGGCATAACCGGGAATGGTGCGTGCCAGTACCGCGGTGTTGTCCTCGGTGATGATCAGCGACTGCTTGATCTCCTCCGGGGTGATGATGGTGATGGCGCCGGGTATCTTGTCCACCGCCTTGGGCGCGCGTACGCCGGTGACGATGACCCGGTCGAGCTCGGTGGCTTTCTTGTCCTGTGCGCGCTTGTCGGCGCTGCGGCTGTCTTCTTCGTTTGCTGCCTGCATCTGCTGGGCCTGCACGCTGCTGCTGATCGCAGCGGCCAGGACCAGAACCCCCAACGCTACCGGTACCTTCTTCATGTTGTTTATCTCGTTTTTGTTTTAGATAAGACGTGCATGAACTGCTGCCGCGGACTGCGGCATTCCGATACTTCTGTTGGCTGTTGCATCCCTCCCGACGCAACTCCCCGACAACAGCAGCCTAGGCGTGCACAGGAGGGCATTGAAGGCGGGGGGCCTTGCTTCAGACGTGAGGTTTTGTTGCTTGAAACAAGCTGTGGTTTTTTCTTGCGATGCAACAAGAAAGGTTTTCTTGTTGTCTGGTGGATGCCCGTCACCGCGTAGCCCGGGTAAGCGCAGCGCACCCGGGATACTGCAGCCGTCGCTTGCACCTGCAACGCGACGATAGGTATGGGCCTGTTGCCTGCGATGGAAGCGGATGTTGCGGACCTTGCGTGTCCCGAGTGCGCTGCGCTTACCCGGGCTACCGTGTTGTTGCCTGCCTCGCAAACAAAAACGGCGCCACAGTTGCCTGCGGCGCCGTCTTCAAGTTGCTGCTATCAGAACTTGATGGTGTGCGACAGCGACACCATCCGGCCGCGGCCGGAGAAGTAGTTCTGCCAGCCCGGCAGCTGCGACCAGGTCAGCACGTACTGCTTGTCGAACAGGTTCTCGATGCCCAGCGACAGCTGGCCGAAGCGGCCGGTGTCGTAGTTCACGCTGAGGTCCCACAGCGCGTAGCCATAGGTGTTCTCTTCGTTGGCATAGACGTCGCCGTTGGCCGGATTGGTGAAGGTCTCACGCAGATCGCGGTCGAAGGTCTTGCTCACGCCCAGGGTGGCGTTGAGGGTGTCGTTCGGGGTCCAGGTCAGCGAGGCATTCACCTTGTCCGGCGAGATGTCCAGGATGCCCATTTCCTTCTTCAGGCCCGAGCCCGGGTAGTACTGGGTCTGGCCACGGATGCGCGAGTACAGGAAGGTGGCCTTCCAGTGCTCGTTGAAGGTCCAGGCGCTGTTCAACTCGAAGCCTTCGATCTCGACCGGTGCGCGGGTCAGGATGAAGTCTTCGGTCACCGGGTCGATGGTCAGGCTGGAGCCGTAGTCCGAGGTGGAGCGGTACACGGATGCACCCACCTGACCCTTGGCACCGCGCCAGTTGACGCCGATTTCCTTGTTCTCGGTGATCAGCGGCTGCAGGTCAGCGATGCAGGACACGGCCTTGCACGGGCTGTTGGCCTGGATGTTGCGCAGCGGGATGCCGACGTTGGCGATACCGAAGCCTTCGGAGTACGAGGCGAACACCGACCACTGGTCGTTGATGCGCCAGATCGCACCGAAGTTGGGCATGTTGGCCTTGTAATCCATCTTGCCGCCCTGCACCGGGGTGTGGTCGCGGAAGGCCACCGTGGTGTAGCTGTCGATTTCCAGCTCGCCGTCTTCGCGGCGCACGCCGGCATCCAGGGTCACCGGGCCGATGTCCCAGCTCAGCTGCGCGTACGGCGCCAGGCTGGTGTACTTCATCGGCGGCACCCACAGGCGGTTGGTCAACGCCAGGCGCTGCTCAGCGGTGTCTTCGACCAGGTCCAGGCCGGCACGCAGGCGCAGGCCTTCGACCTTGAACAGGTCGCTATAGGCGTAGCCGAAGCGCAGGCCCTTCTTCTCGCTGTTGATTTCCGACTGGTCCCAGATGCGCTCGGCTTCTGGCGGAGCCGGCTTGGTCAGCTGGCGATCAGCGCCGTTCTCCGGCACGTAACGCATGGCCTGCTCGGCCCAGTACGCATCAACGCTCAGGTCGCCGCCGAAGAAATCGGCATTGGTGTACTTCACTGCGAACTGTTCGAAATCGTTGAACTCGGCCAGCGAGCCGGCGATGGAGCCCTTCTCGGCGGTGTTGGTGGTCGGATTGGGGCACTCGACCGGATCAAAGCGGCAGCCTTCCACCGGAATGTAGTTGTGCTTGCCACCGATGTGGAAGTTGCTGTAGCTGGCCTGGATGCGCTGCATCTGGTCTTCGCCGAAGTTGTAACCGCCCTTCACGAAGAGGTTCTTGCTGTACGAATCGGACAGCGAGCCAGAGGTGTTCAGGCCAACGCGGCGGCCGTCGCCGTCATAGGAGATGCCACGGTCGATATAGGCGCCGCTGATCAGGAAGTCAGCCGCATCACCACGGTAGGTGTGGGTGACGCCGATCTTGCTCTGGTCGCTGTTGTCCTTGAACTGGGTGCCGTAGCGGGTGTTGATGATGGTCTGGTGGCCATCCACTTCCGGGTTCTTGGACAGGTAGTTGATCACGCCACCGGCGCCACCAATGCCTTCGGCGGCGGACGGACCGTTGATGACCTCGATGCGGCCGATCACGCCCATGTCGGTGAAGGTGCCATTGCGGTTGCCTTCGCGCAGCGGCGAGCCCTGCGGCACGCCGTCGAACAGGCGCAGCGCGATGCGACCACGCAGGGTCTCACCGGAGTTGCTCATCGCCTGCGAGGATTCGGAGTAGCCCGGCACCATGCGTGCAAGCACGGCGGTGGCGTCTTCGGTCAGGTTGAGGGTGCGCTGCACCTGTTCCGGGGTCACCAGGGTGACCGCGCCGGGAACCTTCTCGATGGCGACCGGGGTACGGCTGCCGGTGACGATCACCTGGTCCAGGTTGGTGGCGGTGTCGTTCTTGTCTTGTGCAAAGGCCGGGCTGATCGCGGTGGCGAGCAGCGCGGCGCTGATGGCAGCCGACAGTGGCTTGATCATGTTTCTCTCCCCCAGGGTATGAATATGTGCCGGCGCCGGCCTGGGAGCCGATGGCGACAGAAAGCGGTTGGGGACTGGCGCCCCTTTGATGGTGCCGTTTGATGCGCCAGGGCCTGCGGTTGCAGGCGTCGGACGCAACTCCGACGATGGGCGAAGACTAGGCGCGGCCCCGGCGCGATAGAAGCGCGCCCGTGTATGTTCAAAGCCTAGGGTTTGTTGCGATTGGGTGACGTCGCCTGCAGAGGCATGACCGGGAAACCCACCAGGGAGTGCCGAGCCATGCTCGGCAGGGGCCTTCCCAGGAAACCCATCAGGTAGTGCCGAGCCATGCTCGGCAGAGGCTTTGCCGGGAAGTATCAGATAGATGGCGCGTCCCATGTAAGAGCGGCGTAGGCCGCGAAGCAAGCGCCCCTTCGGATCGCAATGTTGCGTGATCCTGTGGCGATATCTGCTTCGCGGCCTACGCCGC
>NZ_DLJW01000042.1:0-76402 GCF_002477705.1 Stenotrophomonas sp. UBA7606
CCCTCGGTGTTCATCAGGGTGAAGCGGCTGGCGTTCCACAGCTTGTTGCAGAAGTTCTTGTAGCCCTCGGCGCGGCTCATGTCGAACTTGATGTCGCGGCCGTGGGTGGCCAGCGCGGCAATGGTGAAGCGCAGCGCATCGGCACCGTGGGCGATGATGCCGTCCGGGAATTCCTTGCGCGTGGCCTTCTCGATCTTCTCGGCCATCTTCGGCTGCATCAGGCCATGGGTGCGCTTGGCCACCAGGTCGTCGATGCTGATGCCGTCGATGATGTCCAGCGGATCGAGCACATTGCCCTTGGACTTGGACATCTTCTGGCCCTGGCCATCGCGGATCAGGCCGGTGATGTAGACGTCCTTGAACGGGATCTGGCCGGTGAAGCTGTCGGTGGCCATGATCATGCGCGCCACCCAGAAGAAGATGATGTCGAAGCCGGTGATCAGCACGTTCGACGGCAGGTAGCGCTCAAACCCGCGCTCGGCCATCGCCGCTTCGTTCGGCCAGCCCAGGGTGGAGAACGGCCACAGCTGCGAGGAGAACCAGGTCTCCAGCACGTCGCTGTCCTGGGTCAGCACCACGTCGGCATCCAGCCCGGCCTTGGCGCGGGCCTCGGCCTCGTTGCGGCCCACGTAGCAGTTGCCGGCCTGGTCAAACCACGCCGGAATGCGATGGCCCCACCACAGCTGGCGGCTGATGCACCAATCCTGGATGTTCTCCATCCAATGGCGGTAGGTGTTGATCCAGTTGCCCGGCACGAACTTGATGCTGCCGTTCTCAACCAATTCCAGGCCGCGCTTGGCCAGCCCGTCCATCTTTACGAACCACTGGTCGGTCAGATAGGGCTCGATCACCTGGCCGGTGCGGTCACCACGCGGCACCTGCAGCTTGTGCGCCTTGGTCTCGACCAGGATGCCCAGGTCTTCCAGCTCGGCCAGGATCAGCTTGCGCGCCTCGTAACGGTCCAGGCCACGGTACTTTTCCGGGGCGTTCTCGTTGAGCGTGGCGGTGGTGGTGAACAGGTTGATCATCGGCAGGCTGTGACGCACGCCCACCTGGTAGTCGTTGAAGTCATGCGCCGGGGTTACCTTGACCACGCCGGTGCCGAAGGCCTTGTCGACGTAGTCGTCGCCGATCACCGGCACACTGCGGCCGGTCAGCGGCAGGGTCACGCGCTTGCCGATCAGGTGCGCGTAGCGGCTGTCTTCCGGGTGCACCATCACCGCGGTGTCGCCCAGCAGGGTTTCCGGGCGGGTGGTGGCCACGACCAGGGAGGTGCGGGTTTCGCGCAGGGTCTCGTTGCCGTCGGCATCCACCTCGACGTGCTCGTAGCTGGCGCCGTCTTCCAGCGCGTAGGCAATCGACCACATGAAGCCGTCTTCTTCCACGCTCTCCACTTCCAGGTCGGAAATGGCGGTCTTCAGCACCGGATCCCAGTTGACCAGGCGCTGGCCACGGTAGATCAGGCCCTGCTCATGCCAGCGGATGAAGGACTCGATCACCGCCTCGCTCGGGCCCGGGTCCATGGTGAAAGTGCTGCGCGACCAGTCGGCCGAGGTGCCGAGGCGGCGCATCTGGCCTTCGATCACGTTGCCCGAATGTGCCTTCCACTCCCACACCTTGCCGATGAAGCCATCGCGGCCCAGCGAGTCGCGGGTTTCACCCTTGCCTTCCAGCGCCAGGTTACGGCTGACCACCATCTCGGTGGCGATGCCGGCGTGGTCGGTACCCACCTGCCACAGCGTGTCGTAGCCACGCATGCGGTGGTAACGGATCAGCGCATCCATCAGCGTCTGCTGGAAGGCGTGGCCCATGTGCAGGGTGCCGGTGACGTTCGGCGGCGGCAACAGGATGGTGTAAGGCTCGCCCTTGCCGGACGGCTTGAACAGGCCGGCCTTCTCCCACGACTCGTAGAGCGCGGTTTCAAAGGATTTGGGGTCGTAGCTGGAGGCGAGTTGGGTCATGCGGGGGAACCGGTAAAAGCGGGAGGGGGATCAGCGGCCGAGTGCGCGCTGGATCTTTTTGTCGGTGTGGTACTGGCTGACGGCATATGCAGCCCAGATGGCTGCGGGAAGCCAGCCAATCAAGGTGAACTGCAGGATGAGACAGACAATGCCGGAAATCGGACGACCAATGGTGAAAAAGGCCAGCCACGGCAGCAGGATGGCGATCAGCAGGCGCATGGGTGTCTTCCTTTACATGTCGTATTTGTTGAGCGTGTAGTTGGCGGCCTTGTACTGGCGCCAGCGTTCACGCAGCGGTTCACGTGCGGCCGGGTCGGCCGGCACCACTTCCAGCACCCGGTCGCAGGCACCCAGGTAGGGTTCGTCGCGCAGGTTGATCACCAGCGGCCGCTCCGGGGCTTCGGCGCCGGGTGTGGCGATCAGTACGATGGCCTCTTCCTCGTCCACGTCCTCGCCGATGATCTGGTGCGGGATGTAGGCGTCCGGGTCGAACGACCACAGCAGCTCGTCCAGCTCCTCGGCCTGGGCCTGGTCGCGGGCCAGTACCAGCGTGTACAGACCGCCGTCGTTGGCCTTGCGGGCAAGCTCGCACACCAGTTTCAACGGTTCGGTGAGAAAACGCGGCTTGGCGATCAGGTAGAAGTCGGCACGCATGGTCTTTGGGAATCGGGAGTGGGGAACAGGGAAAGGGAACAGCGGCGCGCGACCACATGTCTGCGCGCCGGCAAGGTATCAGGAGTTTGGCTTCTGCCTACTCCCGATTCCCTTTTCTCAATTCCCGGCGGTACTGGCAACGCGATCCAGCAGCCACTGGGTCAGCAGGCCCACCGGGCGACCGGTGGCCATGCCGCGCTTGCCTTCGTCGCTGGCAACGCCGGCGATATCCAGGTGCGCCCAGCGCTGGCCTTCGGTGAAGCGCGACAGGAAGCAGCCGGCGGTGATGGCGCCAGCCCAGCGGCCGCCGATGTTGTAGACGTCGGCAAAGCTGGAATCCAGCATGCCCTGGTACTCGTCCCACAGCGGCAGACGCCAGGCGCGGTCGAACACGTGCTCACCGGCGGCGGTCAGTTCGTTGGCCAGGTCGTCGTGCTTGCTCATCAGGCCGGCGGTCTGGTGGCCCAGGGCCACCATGCAGGCGCCGGTGAGGGTGGCCACGTCGATCAGTGCGGCCGGCTCGAAGCGCTGCGCATAGGTCAGCGCATCGCACAGGATCAGGCGGCCTTCGGCGTCGGTATTGCCCACTTCGATGGTCTTGCCCGACATCGAGGTGATCACGTCGGACGGGCGGTAGGCGTTGCCGTCGATGGCGTTTTCCACCGCCGGCACCAACACCACCAGGTTCAACGGCAGCTTGGCCTTGACCGTGGCGACGAAGGTGCCGATGACGTTGGCGCCACCGCACATGTCGTACTTCATTTCCTCGATGCCGCCCTGGGTCTTCAGGTTGACGCCACCGGTGTCGAAGGTGATGCCCTTGCCGACCAGCACGTAGGGCTTGGCGTCACCGCCGTTGTTCCACTTCAGCACCACCAGCTTGGGGCGGTTGGCCGAGCCACGGGCCACGGCCAGCAGCGAGCCCATGCCCAGCGCTTCCATCTGTGCCTCGTCCAGGATCTCGGCCTCGGCGCCTTCATGCTCGGCGGCAAACTTGACCGAGGATTCGGCCAGGTAGGCCGGGGTGCAGTAGTTCGGCGGCAGGTTGCCCAGCTCGCGGGCGTATTCCACGCCGGCGGCGATGGCCTGGCCCTGCTGCAGCGCGGTTTCATCGCTGCTGGCGATGGCCAGCGATTCCAGACCCGGGGCTTCGGGCTTCTTCTTGCCCAGGGTGGCGGTGTAGCGGTAGCTGGCGTGGTTGGCGGTGATCACCGCCTGGCGGACATTCCAGGCCGCATCGCGGTCCTTGACCTGCAGTTCGTTCAGGGTGAACAGCGCGCTGCGGGTATTGCCGCTCTTCAGGGCGCGGGCGGCGTCACCGGCGGCCTTCAGGTACTGGGCCACGCCGAACTTGGCCGGGTCGCCCAGGCCAACCACCAGCACGCGCGGGGCGTTGACGCCGGCCAGGTCGTGCAGCAGGGTGGTGTTGCCGGTCTTGCCGCCCACGTCGCCGCGCTCGACCAGGGTGGCCAGGCGGCCGCCGGAGGCTGCATCCAGGGCCTGGGCAGCCGGCGACAGCGACTTGTCAGAGAAGGCGCCAACAATGACGCAATCCACCGCGGCGGAGACCGGGGCGGCGTGGTTCAGGGTGAATTCCAGAGACATTGATCAGATTCCGTTGCCAAATCCGTACAATCGCAGGCTGTTTACGCCAGGCCACCAGGCCGGGCGCGCCGCGGACTAAACCGAGAGTTTAAACCACCGACCCTATGGCAAAGCTTGACCGCTACCTTCTGAGTGACTTCGTCCAGAGCTTTCTGGCCACTTTGATCATCCTGTTGGTCGTCAGCGTAGGCGGTGTGCTGGTGGATGTGCTGGGCAAGGTGGCCGACGGCCGCATCCCGGCCGGCCTGCTGCTGTCCCAACTGGGCCTGCAGTTCATCGTCTACCTGCCCATCATCCTGCCGCTGGCGCTGTTGCTGGGCATGGCGCTGGCCATCGCGCGGTTGTACCGCGACTCGGAGATGGCGGTGCTGACCGGTGTCGGTGTGGGCCCCAAGCGGCTGCTGCGGCCGATCCTGATGCTGGTACTGCCGGTGGTGGGGCTGGTGGCGCTGTGCTCGCTGTGGTTAGGCCCCTGGGCTGACCGGACGGCGGAGGAAATGGTGGATGACGCCAGCCGCAGCATGGTGGTTGCCGGGCTGGAGCCAGGCAAGTTCACCACCTTGTCCGGCGGTGGCATCGTCTATCTGTCCTCGCTGAGCGAGGACGGCACCAAGATGGGCCAGGTGTTCATGCAGCGGCAGAAAGACGACCGCATCGACGTGGTGTCGGCCAACAGCGGCGCCATGTTCTTTGAGGGCGAGCGCCAGCGCTTCCTGCGGCTGGAGGACGGCTACCGGGTCGAGGGCCCGGCCAACGGTGAGCTGGACTACCGCCTGATGCGCTATGCCAGCAACGAGGTGGCCTTGCCCGACCGCGATGAGGTGCGGGACAAGGACGACCCCGAGATGATGCCAACCAGCCAGTTGTTCAGTGACCCGCGGCCGGAAGCCAAGGCCCAGCTGCATTGGCGCATCACCCCGCCGCTGTTGGCCCTGGCTTTTGCCCTGCTGGCCCTGCCGCTGGCCCGCAGTGCTCCGCGCCAGCAGCGCTATGGCCGCATCATGATGGCCTTCCTGGCCTATATGGTCGGGGTCAACCTCAGCATTCTCGGCCGCCAATGGCTGGCTGACGGCAAGATCCCGATGGGTATCGGCATGTGGTGGTTGACCGTCCCCCTGCTGGTGTTCGCGCTATGGCTGTATTTCCGTGATGGGCGCCTGGTCCGCCGCCGTGCAGGAGCGAAGGCATGAGGCTGACCCCGCGTATCCATGATGTCTACGTTGGCCGTACCGTGCTGGCGACCGTGCTGCTGGTGTGGCTGGTGCTGCTTGGGCTGGACGCGATCATGGCCTTGTCCGGCGAGGCCAAGAACATCGGCACCGGCAGTTACTCGTTCGGCCACGCGCTGGCGTGGACCTTTTACACGGTGCCGCGCCGCGCCTACACGCTGTTCCCGATGGCCGCTGTGATCGGTGCGCTGATGGGCCTGGGCCAGTTGGCGGCCACCTCGGAGCTGACCGCACTGCGCGCAGTGGGCCTGTCACGCCGCCGCATCGCGGTGTCCGTGGCCATTTCGCTGTCCCTGTTGACCGTGCTGATGGTGGTCAACGGCGAAACCCTGGCCCCATGGGCCCAGAACCGCGCCGACGTCCTCAAGACCAGCGCCCGCTTCAACACCGACATGGCCAGCGCCCGCTATTCGGGGCTGTGGGCCCGCGAAGGCACCACTTTTCTCAACGCCCAGACCGGTGAGGAACAGGTGGACCAGGATGGCCAGTCGCGCTTGCTGCTGCACGAGGTCCGCCTGTATACGCTGGACCAGAAGGGCAATCTGGCCAGCCTGACCTATGCGTCCACGGCCCGCCATGACGCCCGCGGCTGGGTGCTGGAGAACGTGCGTACCGATACCTTCGGCGAGCGCTCGGCGACCCGCCAGATCGTGGCCAGCAAGCCCTGGGATTCCAAGCTGGATGCAGCCGCACTGGCATCGGGCCTGGCCAAGCCGCGCAGCCTGAGTGCCGCCGAGCTGAAGACCAGCATCGACTATCGCAAGCGCAATGGCCTGGATGCCCGCGACTACGAAGATACGTATTGGAGCCGCTGGTTCTATCCGTTGAACGTCTTGGCGCTGTGCCTGGCGGCGGTTCCGTTCGCGTTCGGCTCGCTGCGCAGTGGCGGCATGGGCAAGCGCCTGTTCCTGGGCATGCTGTTCGCCATCGGCTTCCTGCTGCTGCAGATGTTCTTCGGCCGCATGGCCGGTGCGTTGAAGTTTGATTACCGCATTGCCTATGCGTTGCCGCCGATCCTTATGCTGATCATCTCCAGCTGGTTGTCACGACGCAGGGTGGGGTGAGTGCGGTAGTGCCGAGCCATGCTCGGCACCTGCTTTTGCTCCCTCCATTTCGCGCTGTGAAGGGCAGGGCAGGGGTAAGCCGTTGGCGGTTTGCAGCAGCGAATCGCTCGCCGTCTGCGTAAGCGGGGTGGGGGTGAGCACCGTCGTTTGCCGGTAAAGCCCCTGCCGAGCATGGCTCGGCACTGCAGTTTCATCGGCCTTGTGCCGTTCAGGCGGTCGTGCAGGGTCGGCCGTTTGCGGTCGATTGCTGGTAAAGCCCCTGCCGAGCATGGCTCGGCACTACAGTTTCATCGGCCTTGTGCCGTTCAGTCGGTCGTGCAGGGTCAGCTGTTTGCGGTCGTTTGCCGGGAAAGCCCCTGCCGAGCATGGCTCGGCACTACAGTTTCACCAGTCTTGTGCCGGTCAGACGGTCGTGCAGGGTGAGCCGTTCGCGGTCGAACAGTGCCCAGACAAAGCCTGAACCGGCCAGCAGCAGTGACAGCGTGGCCAGTGCATAGCGTTTCCACAGCAGTGCCCGGCTGGCGGGCTGCCCGTCGGCGGTCTGCACGCGCAACCGCCATGGCCGCATGCCCAGGGTCTGCCCCCCGCGCTTCCAGCTTTCGGTGGCATACAGGCCGGCAACCAGCCAGCAGCTGAGCCACAGCAGCCATTGCAGCGCACTGAACGGATGGATGTTTTCACGGCTGGCATGCCCGGACAGGGTGTAGCCCACGGTGAACAGGGCCGAGACCAGCATCCACAGCGCCAGCACCGGCCACAGGTCGTAGAACAACGCGGCCAGGCGGCGCAGCAGCAGGGCGGAGGGTCGCGGGGTGTCGGCAAGGGCGGGTGCGCTCATGCCCCCGAGCATACGGCCTGTCGGTGTCCGGCGGCATGGGCAGCGGCCGGTGCACGGCCTATCCTTGGGGTGATGCCTGCTTCCATGACCCCTGCCGAACGCCGCCAACTGGTACAGCAACTGCCCCCTCTGGGCGATGCCGATGGCCGCCATATCCAGCGTTTTCTTGATGCGATCTGGGCCGAACAAGGCCTGGCGCGGGCCTCATTGGACAGCTATCGGCGCGATCTGGAAGGGCTGGCCCGCTGGCGCGATGGCGCCAACGGGGGGTTGGCAGGCGTGGACAGGGCGGGGCTGTTCGACTACCTGGCCTGGCGTACCCGGCACGGCTGGTCGGCGCGCAGCAACGCGCGCCTGCTGTCAGCGCTGCGGGCTTTCGTTGGCATGGCGGTGAAACGCGGCGAGCGCGCGGACGACCCCGCCGCACTGCTGGAGCCGCCCAAGCTGCCGCGTTCCCTGCCCAAGGCCTTGGCCGAAAGCCAGATCGAAGCCCTGCTGGGCGCGCCGGATGCCGCCACCCCGCACGGCCTGCGCGACCGCGCGATGCTGGAGTTGATGTATGCCGCAGGCCTGCGCGTCAGCGAACTGGTCAATCTGCCAGCCAATGCCGTGAATCTGCGCCAGGGGGTGCTGCGGGTAACCGGCAAGGGCAGCAAGGAGCGGCTGGTGCCTTTGGGTGAGGAATCCCAGCATTGGCTGGAGCGCTACCTGGCCGATGCGCGCCCGTTGCTCACCGCTGGCAAGGCAGTGGCTGCCACCCCGGATGGGCAGGTTCCGCTGTTCGTGGATGAAGCGCGCAAGCCATTGACCCGGCAGCAGTTCTGGCTGTTGGTGAAGAACAGCGCGGCGGTTGCCGGGATAGATCCGGGCAAGATCAGTCCACATGGGCTGCGGCACAGCTTTGCCACCCATCTGCTGAACCATGGCGCCGACCTGCGCGCGCTGCAGATGCTGTTGGGTCACAGCTCGCTGTCCACCACCCAGATCTACACCTTGGTTGCCCGCGAACACCTGCAGAAGCTGCACCGCAAGCACCACCCACGGGGCTGACCGGTGCCATCGGGCGATGGCGGCGGCGCAGGCTGCAACAGGCCCGAAAGAGGTTGTCTCTACGTCCGCACAGGGGGTGTGCGAGAATCCGTGGGTTCTCTTCCGATGGGTCGCCATGTTCCGATTTGCCATTGCCGCGCTGTTTGGCGCGATCAGCCTCACCGCCTGTGCGCAGCAGCAGGCCCCCGTGGCCGCCGCCAGCGCCACTGCCCCGGTTGCCGATGGCCCGGTCGAAAAGCACGTGCGCGACGCCCTCAAACAGCTGGACCCCAACCTGCAGCCCGAGTACATCGGCGCAGCGCCGTTCCCGGGTTTCCGCGAGGTCCTGGTATCCGGGCAGGTGCTGTACGTGACCGATGATGGCCGTTACCTGCTGCAGGGCACGCCGTACGACATCGAGAAGAAGGCCCAGGCCACCAGCGCGGGCCTGCTGGCCTATCGCCAGCGTCTGCTGGCGACCCTGCCGCATGCCGACCGCATCGTGTTTGCGCCGCCGAATGCCAAGCACACCATCAGCGTGTTCACGGATATCGAGTGCGGCTACTGCCGCAAGCTGCACCAGGACATCGCCGAGCTGAACCGCAATGGCATTGCGGTCGAATACCTGGCGTTTCCGCGCATGGGCCTGGCCAGCAAGGACGCCACCGACATGATCTCGGTCTGGTGTGCCAGCGACCGCAAGGCCGCGCTGACCGCTGCCAAGACCGGCCAGCCGGTCCCGGCCAGGAACTGCACCAACCCGGTGGCCATGCAGTACAACCTCGGCCAGCAGCTGGGCATCAACGGTACGCCGGCAATCTTCGCCGCCGATGGCACCCAGTTGGGTGGCTATGTGCCGCCGGCACAGCTGAAGGCGACGCTGGATCGCATGGAAGGCAGCCGCTGAAGGCTGCGTCCCAGCCTCTGGGTAGTTGCAGACAACGCCCCTGCCGGCAACGGCAGGGGCGTTGTGGTTCTGGTGGCGCTTATTTCAGGCCGTTGCCGATGCTGTTGACCAGGGTGCCCTGTGCGTCATCGCCGCTGAACTCCCAGAAGAAGGCACCGCCCAACCCCTGCGCTTTGATGTAGGCCATCTTGCGGCCCAGCATTTCCGGCGTATCCACGCTCCAGAAGGTGTTGCCGTCATACAACCATGTGGCCTGTGCGAGCGGGTCGGTATGGACCGGCCAGCCCAGGTTCTTGAGTACCTTCCAATCCTCGATGCCGGCTTCGTACTTGCCTGCCGCCGGCCGCCCGCTCTGGTACAGACCGTTGTTGGTTCGCGCCACGCCCGTCCAGCCGCGGCCGTAGAAGCCGACGCCGAGATTCAGCTTGGCGGCCGGGACGCCGCGTTGCAGGTAGGCCTCGATGGCGTCGTTGCTGTTGTACAGGGCGGCGTCACCGGTTGAAGGATCTGCCGGGGAGTGGAACAGGGCGCTGTGGTGATTGGTGGTGCCTGCCCAGGCGCCATGGAAGTCATAGGTCATCACGTTGATGAAATCCAGGTAGCGGTGGTACGCCGCCGGGTCGGTAGGGCGGATCTTGTCGATGCCGGCGCCGACCGCCACGGTCAGCAGCAAGCCCGGCCGCACCGCGTCCAGCTGGCGGCGGAATTCGGCCAGCAGGGCGGTGAAGTTGTCGCGGTCGGCCGACGTGCCGCAGGCCAGGCCGCAGGCGGCCGGGTATTCCCAGTCGATGTCGATACCGTCGAAGACACCCGCGGCCACCCCCTTGCCACCGGCGTTGTCGGTGAAGGGCAGATTGCCCTTGATGTAGGCATCAATGCAGGACGCGACGAAGGCCTGGCGGTTCTCCGGGCGTGCGGCGCTGGAGAAACCGCGTGACCAGGTCCAGCCGCCGAGCGAGATCAGCGTCTTCAGCTGCGGGTATTTGGCCTTGAGCTGCTTGAGCTGGTTCCAGTTGCCGCGCAGCGGCTGGTTCCATTGGTCGGCGACACCGCTGACGCTTTCGCTGGCGCCAACGCTGCGGGTGTAGTCGGCATAGGCATCGCCGCCCGCGCCGCTGGCCGGATCGGCGGCCTGGGTGATGCCGACTTCGCAGCGGTTGTTGCGGACGTTGCCGAAGGCGTAGTTGATATGGGTCAGGCGTGCCGCCGAGCCGCTGCTGTCGATGTTCTTGACCCGGTAGTTGCGGCCGTAGATGCCCCATTGGGTGAAATAACCGATGACACGTTTGCTGCCCTCACTCGGGGTGCCCGGGTCTCCCGGCCCTCCTGGACCGCTGCCGCCGCCGTCCTCGGCCAAGGTGGTGACGCTGACCATGGCGCTGAGTGCCGAAGCGTTGCCTGCCTTGTCGCGGGCGCGCACGGCATAGCGATAACTGGTAGCTGGGGTCAGCGCGGTATCGGTATGCCCGGTGGCGGCAATCGAGGCGATCTGCGTACCGTCGCGGTACAGGTCATAGACGGCGATGCCGCTGCCGCCGGGGTTGTCGCTGGCAGTGTTCCAGCGCAGCGCGATGCGGGTCGGGGTGCGCGCCTGCACGCTGAGTCCGTCCGGGATCGAGGGTGCGGTGCTGTCGTTGTCCGGCGCGGTGACAGTGACGCTGACCGTGGCCGAGGTGGTGCTGGCATTGCGGTCATCGGTGGCGACGGCACTGAGCAGGTAGTTGCCGGCTGCGGCGTTGCGCCAGGCAAGGCTGTAGGGCGCGCTGCTGACGCTGCCCACGGAATGGCCGTTGCGGAAGAATTCGACCTTGCGGATGCTGCCGTCGCTGTCGGTTGCAGCAGCTTTGAAGGTGATGGTGCTGCCGGCGCTGAACGTGCTGCCTGCGCTGGGCGAGGTCAGGTGGACCTGCGGCGGCTGATTGGCTGCCGGTGCGCCATCAACGCAGCGGCCCAGGTTGTCGTAGTAGTGGCGGCCAGCGGGGTGGTCCGGTGGTGCGTTCCAGATGGTCTGGCGTGCCTTGTACAGCACGCCGTCTTTCTGCAGGGTATCGCCGGACTGGTAGATGGTGGTTCCCAGCCAGGGGCCGACCCCTGCGCAGTTGGCGGCCTGTGCCGTCGGCAGGCCGCTGGCTGACGCGAATACCAGGGCCAGTGTCCAGCCCAGCCGCGCGCTGTGGCGGTGCTGGCGGGTGTGTCGGGGTCTTGCAGGGCCTGTGGGATGGTCCGTCATGGCGGGTTTCCTTCTGCGGTTGGCTAGTGCTTGTGCGGTGTCTTTGGGGCACGCCTTCGGCAAGGCGGGCGCGCTTGCGCCCGGCCTTGGAACGGCGGGGAATGCTTGCTGGACCCGGATCCGGGCTGCTGAACCGGCACGCAAGTGCCGGCCGATTGAGGATAACGTTGTCAAAATCAGCGACGCGGTTTGCCCTGCGCAGCTGACTGTCGGTGTGAACCGCGTCATCCCTGAGGACTTCCGGTAGTCGGCCTGCTGAGGCTTGGGGCGGCCGAGTCCGGTACAATCGCGGGCCGATTCCCACCATGGTCTCCCGGACATGATCGTCCTCGAGGGCGCAGCTGCCCTTTCGCCGTTCCGCCGCGAACGTCTTGAATCTCGCCTGCAGTCCATTGCCGCCGATCTGCGCATTACCGGTGCCTGGCACGTCTATTTCACCCAGGCTGCCGATGCCGGCGCGGTCGACCAGACCACGCTGGGCCGCATCCTGCAGGGCCAGCCAGAGGCCGCCGAGCGCGCCGCTGGCGCGATCTCGCGCTATGTGGTGCCGCGCCTGGGCACCTTGTCGCCGTGGTCGAGCAAGGCCACCGAGCTGGTGCGCGGTGCCGGCCTGCCGATCCAGCGCGTCGAACGCGGCACCCGCATCGACCTGAGCGGCTGGCCGACCGATCCGGCCCAGCAGGCCGCGCTGGTCAAGCTGCTGCACGATCCGATGACCCAGTCGCTGCTGGACGACATCGGCCAGGCCCAGGCGCTGTTCAACAACGTCGGCCGTGGCAGCCTGGAGCGCATCGCCCTGGATGACCTGGAAGGTGCCAACAAGCGCCTCGGTCTGGCCCTGGCCGATGACGAGATCGATTACCTGCGCCAGCGTTACAGCGAACTCGGCCGCGATCCGTCCGACGTCGAGCTGATGATGTTCGCGCAGGCCAATTCCGAGCACTGCCGGCACAAGATCTTCAACGCCAGCTGGACCATCGACGGCAACGCGCAGGACCGCTCGCTGTTCAAGATGATCAAGAACACCCACCAGCAGACCCCGCAGCACACGCTCAGCGCGTACAGCGACAATGCAGCGGTGATCGAAGGCGAGCCGGCCGCGCGCTATCGCCCGGACCCGGCCACCGGCAAGTACCGCAGCGAAGCGGTGGTGCCCAGCGCCTTCCAGATCAAGGTGGAAACGCATAACCACCCGACCGCGATCGCGCCTTTCCCGGGTGCCGCGACCGGCGCCGGTGGTGAAATCCGCGACGAAGGTGCAACCGGCCGTGGCGGCAAGCCCAAGGCCGGCCTGACCGGTTTCTCGGTCTCGCACCTGCGCATCCCGACCCTGCCGCAGCCGTGGGAAGCGCCGCGCGCGCTGAACCCGCGCATGGCACCGGCCCTGGACATCATGCTCGACGGCCCGCTGGGCGGCGCTGCGTTCAACAACGAATTCGGCCGCCCGAACCTGCTGGGTTATTTCCGCAGCTTCGAGCTGCCGGAAGACGGCATCACCCGCGCATACGACAAGCCGATCATGTTGGCCGGTGGCCTGGGCGCGATTGATCGCGTGCAGGTTGAAAAGCTGCAGCTGCAGGCCGGCGACGCGGTGATCGTGCTCGGCGGCCCGGCCATGCTGATCGGTCTGGGCGGCGGTGCGGCCTCGTCGGTGGCTTCGGGCGAGAGCGCCGAAGACCTCGACTTCGCCAGCGTGCAGCGCGACAACCCGGAAATGGAGCGCCGCTGCCAGGAAGTGATCGACCGTTGCGTGGCCATGGGCACCAACAACCCGATCAAGTTCTTCCACGACGTCGGCGCCGGTGGCCTGTCCAACGCCATCCCCGAACTGCTGCACGACTCCAAGGTCGGTGGCGTGATCGATCTGGGCAAGGTGCCCACCGACGATCCCTCGCTGTCACCGCTGGAACTGTGGTGCAACGAGTCGCAGGAACGCTATGTACTGGGCGTGGCGCAGGAGCGCCTGGCCGAGTTCGCCGCCATCTGTGCGCGCGAGCGTTGCCCGTTTGCCGCCGTCGGCGTGGCAACTGCGGAGGAACACCTGGTCGTTGCCTATGGCGCGACCCCGGGCAACACCCCGGCCGATGCACCGATCGACCTGCCGATGGACGTGCTGTTCGGCAAGGCACCGAAGATGCACCGTGACACCGTGCATCCGCCGGCACCGCGCTGGCCGTCGCTGAAGACCGCCGGCATCGACCTGCATGACGCTGGCCTGCGCGTGCTCGCACACCCGACCGTGGCCTCGAAGAGCTTTCTGGTCACCATCGGCGACCGCAGCGTGGGTGGTCTGACCGCGCGCGAGCAGATGATCGGCCCGTGGCAGCTGCCGATGGCGGACGTTGCAATCACCCTGGCTGGGTTTGATACCTATGCAGGTGAGGCGATGTCGCTGGGCGAACGTACCCCGCTGGCACTGCTGGATGCCGCCGCATCGGCACGCATGGCGGTGGGCGAAGCCATCACCAACCTGTGCGCCGCACCGGTAACCGCGCTGGATACGGTCAAGCTGTCGGCCAACTGGATGGCCGCCTGCGGCCACAACGGCGAAGACGCGCTGCTGTATGACGCGGTCAAGGCGGTGGGCATGGAACTGTGCCCGCAGCTGGATATCAGCATTCCGGTGGGCAAGGACTCGCTGTCGATGCAGGCGCAGTGGCAGGCCGATGGCCAGACCGGGAAGTCGGTATCGCCGGTGTCGCTGGTGATCTCCGCCTTTGCCCCGGTCAGCGATGCCCGCCAGCAGCTGACCCCGCTGCTGGACCGCGAAACCGACAGCGAGCTGTGGTTGATTGGCCTGGGCGCTGGCAAGCAGCGTCTGGGCGGCTCGATCCTGGCGCAGACCCAGGCCGACCACAGTGCATTGCCGGCCTTTGCCGGTGAAGTGCCGGACCTGGACGACCCGCAGCGCCTGCGTGCGTTCTTTGAATTGATCCGCGATGCGCGTGCGTCCGGCCTGTTGCTGGCCTACCACGACCGCAGCGACGGCGGCGCGTTTGCCGCCCTGTGCGAAATGGCCTTCGCCTCGCGCCTGGGCCTGGACATCGTGCTCGATGCCTGGGGCGATGATCCGTTCCGCAGCCTGTTCAACGAAGAACTGGGTGCCGTGGTGCAGATCGCCAAGGAAGACCGTGCCGCGTTTGCCGACCTGGTCGAGCGTCACGCCCTGACCGAATGCGCGCAGCGCATTGCACGCCCGACTACCGCACCGGTGGTGCGCGTGCAGCTGGGCGGCGACAGCGTGGTGGAATGGCGCTGGGAAGAATTGTTCGATGCGTGGTGGTCGGTGACCCACGCCATGCAGAAGCTGCGTGACAACCCGGATGCGGCGGACCAGGAGCGTGCGATTGCGCGCAACTTCAACGCGCCGGGCCTGAAGCCGAAGCTGGTGTTTGACCCGGCCGAGGACGTGGCTGCACCGTTCATCGCCAGCGGCAAGCGCCCGAGGGTGGCGATCCTGCGCGAGCAGGGCGTCAACGGGCAGATCGAAATGGCCAACATCTTCGAACGTGCCGGCTTTGAAGCCTACGACGTGCACATGAGCGACCTGATCGAAGGCCGTGTGCAGCTCGCCGACTTCCGTGGCATCGCTGCCTGCGGTGGCTTCAGCTACGGCGACGTTCTGGGTGCCGGCCGTGGCTGGGCAACCTCCATCCTCGAGCGCCCGGCGCTACGTGAGGCCTTTGCGGCCTTCTTCGCCCGCCCGGACACCTTTGCGCTGGGCGTGTGCAACGGCTGCCAGATGATGAGCCAGCTCAAGGACATCATCCCCGGTGCCGAGCACTGGCCGAAGTTCCTGCGCAATGCCGGCGAGCAGTTCGAAGCCCGCACCGCATTGCTGGAAGTCGTCGAGTCGCCGTCGATCCTGCTGCGTGGCATGGCTGGCTCGCGCCTGCCGGTTGCGGTGGCACACGGCGAAGGCCGTGCCGAGTTCGACAGCGCGGTGGACCAGGCAGCAGCCAGCATCGCGCTGCGTTACGTCGACGGTGATGGCCGCGTGGCCACCCAGTACCCGCTGAATCCGAACGGCTCGCCGGACGGCATCACCGGCCTGACCACCAGCGACGGCCGCGTCACCATCCTGATGCCGCACCCGGAACGCACCCCGCGCACGGTCAACCTGAGCTGGGCGCCGAGCAGCTGGAGTGAGGATTCACCGTGGCTGCGAATGTTCCGCAACGCAAGAGTATGGTGTGGCTGAACAGGCGGAAGCGCCGAAAGATAGTTTCAGTACATATGAAAACGAAAAAGCCCGCAGGCCAACGTCTGCGGGCTTTTTCCGTTCTGGAATGTAGATTTCCGTCTGGTCCGTGCACTGTGCCCGCATGTGTTCATACAGAGTTGTTTGTAAAAAAAAATCCATGACGTTTCCTCGTTGAGCGCGCATTTCCTGCGCCGTATCTGCTTTTTTTTTGGATCAGTCGAAAACTTGACGTTCAAAAGATACAGCTCCAAAACTCCGCACGCCTTGCAGGCGCCCAAAGATTCGTAACGGGGAATCAGGCGCACACGGCGGAAGTGAATCTGCCGTGCCCAATGGGATCTGGGAGCAGGCATCCAGCAGGAAAACAAGGACTGAGCACGTCGAGTGCAGCGGTATGGCTGTGTCTACGCGCAAGTAAACAATCATTTCGGGAGCGGTTTTCGATGAATCTGATTTATCGCAAGGTGTGGAGCAGGGCATTGGGCCAGATGGTGGTGGCGTCGGAATTTGCATCATCGCAGGGCAGATCCACCTCCATCGATAAGCGCACACGGTCAGATTTGCGCTTGTTGGTATTGGCCATCACGTTTGCGCTTGGGGTGGCTGCCGACAACTCACACGCGCAAGCTCAGTCGTTTGCTGGTGGGGGCAGTGATCAGTGCGACACACTTTATAGCGCCAACGTTGGTGGATGTGCCGGCGAAGGAATCAGTGTTTCGCTTGGCGCACGTGCCTACACCGCGAATGACTACGCATTGGCGTTGGCTCAGATGCCATTGAATGGCGCTCTTGTCGGCGCCAACCCGGTGAACCCAGCTCAGTCTTTCGCGCCAGCCGCCAGCGCAGCCAGTACCGGCCAGTACTTCAGCGCCAATGGCGTGGGTGACGGGAACGATGATGCAGTCGCCAGCGGTTCTGGATCATTGGCGGCGGGCGTTGGCTCGCATGCTGTGGGAGTTGAGAGCACGGCTGTTGGCAGCTACAACGAAGCAGGGGGCGACTACACCACCGCGATCGGTTACGAGAATGCCGCCCTGGGAACCAGTAGTTCGGCTGTGGGCAGCTTCAACCAAGTCAATGGCGAAAACGCCAACGCGTTTGGTACCACAAATTTTGTTGACGGCGCCAATGCCACGGCAGTGGGCAGCAACGCGGTGGCCCTAGGTGCGGGTAGTTTGGCATTGGGCAATATGGCGCAGGCATCGTTGGAGCGGGCTTTGGCTGCCGGTGATGGAGCCAAAGCAGATGCGCTGGACAGCATCGCGTTGGGTTCCAACGCGTTGGCAGAGGCAAGTAACGCAGTGAGTTTGGGAGTAAATGCTCAGGCGGCGAATATCGATAGCGTCGCGCTTGGCGCAGGTTCCGTGACCGATCGCGATCTGAGCGTGTCGGTGGGCGATGCAGGCAGGGAACGTCAGGTAACTCATGTCGCTGCAGGCACAGAAGGGACTGATGCCGTCAACCTGAATCAGCTCAACGAGGTGGCTTCAGTTGCCGAAGAGACCAGCAAGTACTTTGTTGCTGAGGGAACAAACGAGAGTTCAGCCGGTGCCTATGCGGAGGGCTACGGTGCCATAGCCATTGGTGAGGCTGCCAGTGCCATATCTGAAAGTACAATCGCGATAGGCGAAGGCGCTACTGCCGTTGCCAAAAGTGCCTTGGCCTTGGGTCACAGCGCCTTGGCGCAGGGGCAGGACAGCATGGCGATGATGGGGGGGGCTACGGCGGAAGGGGACGCCAGTATTGCGGTAGGCACAAACTCTTGGGCGGCGGGGAGTTGGTCCATCGCGCTCGGAGAGTCCGCAACGGCACTCGACGATGCAGCCTTCGCCGCGGGTGGTTTTGCAGAAGCTGGCTTTCAATCGGTGAGCGTGGGTTTCAACGCCACGGCTGGCGATACCTCCGTCGCCATTGGTGGCTCGTACATCATTGATGAGCTGGCATTCAGCGCCGAAGCGGCGGGTTATGCCTCCGTGGCTGTGGGTGCCGGCGCATTCTCCGCTGACTACGCCGGGGTTGCCTTGGGCGCCATGTCTGAGGCAAGCGAGCAGAAAAGTGTGGCCATAGGCTTTCGTGCGAGGGCTCAGGCACACGACAGCATCGCGTTGGGCGCTGCCTCATTGGCCACGCGTGCGTTTACCGTATCTGTGGGCGATGTTGGATTCGAACGACAGATCGTCAATGTCGCACCTGGTACGGAGGCCACCGACGCGGTCAACAAGGGGCAGTTGGATGCGGTATCCGCAGTGGCTGAAGGCACCAACAAGTTCTTCAAAGCGACAGCGTCAGTGGATAGCGACGCGGGCGCGGGTGCGGCCGGTGAGGGCGCACTTGCCGCCGGCGAGTCTGCCAATGCGTTTGGTGATGCGGCCGTGGCCCTGGGAAACAAGGCAAATGCATTGGCGAACGGAGCGGTCGCACTGGGCGGAAATTCATTGGCACTGGGGACTGATAGCGTAGCGCTGGGGTCAGGTTCGGTCGCGATGGAAAGCGACGTGATCTCCGTAGGCAGTGGCGACGGCCTCAATGGCCCGGCTACGCGTCGTATCGTCAACGTAAGCGATGGCCAGGTTGCCGCCGGCAGCACCGACGCAGTCAATGGTGGGCAACTGAACGACACCAACCAACGCGTTGGTGTGGTGGAGACGCGTGTGGACGCCATTGACAGCCGTATTGTTGAGGTTGAAGGGGTCGCTGCCAACGCCATCAGCTATGACGATGACACGCGCAGTACGGCAACGCTGAAGGGTGCCAACGGATCTGTCATTGACAATCTCGCCGCCGGCAACGTGGCTGCCAACAGCATGCAGGTGATCAATGGCGGACAGTTGTACGACGCTCTTGGTTCTGTGGCGAGTTTGATGGGGGGCGGCGCTGCGCTGGGCCTGCAAGGCGCATTCATTACTCCGACCTATCTGGTGCAGGGCGCTAGCTACCACACAGTTGGTGATGCTTTGGCGGCCTTGGACACCAAAGTGACTGCGCTTGGCAGCCGCGTGCCGGACGTCAACGGTGACAAGGGTGTGGTGCTTGGAGATGACGCGAGCGCGGACCAGACCAGTGGAACCGGCATCGGCCATGGGGCCTCAGCCAATGGGGTGAATGACACCGCGGTTGGCAACAGGGCCACGGTGCTTGCCGACAACGGCACGGCCTTGGGCGCCAGTGCAACCGTGGCGTCGACGGCGAAGAACGGCGTGGCTGTAGGTGCGGGCGCCATCGCCTCGGCAACCAACAGCACCGCGCTGGGGCAGGGAGCCTCGGCCTCGGGAAGCAACAGCACCGCGTTGGGACAGGGTGCCAGTGCTGTTGCCAACAATTCGGTTGCGTTGGGCCAAGGTACGGTTGCTGATCGGGACAACAGCGTTTCTGTTGGGAGCAAGGGTCATGAGCGCCAGATCACCAATGTTGCCGCCGGCACCGGCGATACCGACGCGGTCAATAAAGCCCAGCTTGACCAGGGTGTGATGTCGGCCAACCGCTATGCCGATGGAAAGTTCGCAGGCCTCAATGACAGCTTTGATCTTCTGCGCAGTGATGTGAACAAGGAGCTGCGGCATATGGATCGCCGCATTGACCGTCAGGGCGCAATGAGCGCAGCGATGTTGAACATGGCTGTCAGTGCCGCGGGAGTGCGGACTGATAACCGTGTTGGTGTCGGCGTGGGCTTTCAGGGGGGGGAGTCTGCATTGTCGCTGGGTTACCAGAGAGCGCTGAGCGAGCGGGCCACGCTTACCGTCGGCGGAGCCTTCAGCAGTGACGACAGTTCTGTGGGCATCGGTGCCGGCTTCGGCTGGTGAAAGCTGTTTCATCCTTGTGCGTCAGGCGCAGAACGTGAGTCGTTGATCATCCAGCAGACAACCGGATTGTTGCTCGCCATGGCAGCACATCACGACTGCGTCCCACCTCCATCATTTCAAATAAATCGAGAATCCTCATGAAGGGAAATACCCAGCAATGCCTGTTAGTCGCAATGGCGCTAGCCACGTCGATGCAATCCGCGGACGCCATGTTGCCAATCTCCAAAGGTGGCAGCACCAATGTGCCAGCGAGCATCACCGGTAGCGCAGTTGGTACCCAGTATCTGGTCAAGTACCGTTCGGGCAGCGCTGAATCGCGCAGCACCACCAGCGTAGATGCCGGTCTGAGTGCGGCTGTCAGCCGGTCCGGATTGTCCAATGCGCTGCCTGCCACAGTTGGTCGGGCACCACGTACGGCGGTTGTCGCTTCACTCGTTCGTCGCTTGGGGCTGCCGGGTTGGAGCGTGGTGAAGACGTCGCGCCGAATGGATGAAACGGAAAAAGCATTGTTCCTGCGCGAACTCCGCGCCAGCCCTGCAGTGGAAAGTGTCGAGGAAGACAGGATATTCACCGTGGCCGAACGCGTACCCGTCACGCCGGATGACCCTGATTACAGCCGCTATCAGTGGAATTTCTTTGATCCACACGTTGGCGTGCACGCGCCTGGCGCATGGGCCTATTCGCAGGGTGAGGGGGTAGTGGTTGCCGTTGTGGATACGGGCATCGTATTTGGTCACCCCGACCTCGCGGACAGTGTGTTGCCAGGCTACGACATGATTACCAGCCCATTTTCATCCAAGCGCGAGCAGGCCGGCCGTGTGCCCGGCGGCTGGGATCTCGGTGACTGGAACGATGAGGGACAATGTGGAGATGGCGTCGCCAAACCCAGTAGTTGGCATGGCACTCATGTAGCGGGAACGATTGCACAGGAAGCCAATAACGGAAGGTGGGGGGCGGGCCTGGCTTACAAGGCCAAGGTGGTTCCGGTACGCGTGATCGGAGCCTGCGGTGCGTCCCTCGGGGACGTCATCGATGGGGCCGTCTGGGCGGCTGGTTTGGAAGTGCCAGGCTTGCCCATCAACCAGAACCCCGCCGACGTCATCAACATGAGTCTTGGTGGCCCGGGACAATGCGGTGCTCCATTGCAGTCGGCGATAGACATGATCACCAACCGCGGCACTATTGTCGTGGTCGCAGCTGGTAATTCCGGGTCGCCTGCGGAGTTTTTCTCGCCCGCGAGTTGCAATAACGTGATTACCGTAGGCGCAACGGGCGAGGACGGAGGTAAAGCCGGCTACTCCAATTACGGCCTGAAGGTTGACATTGCCGCGCCGGGCGGAAGCGGTGCCAACGTGCCTGTCTCAAGCTATCAACAGGGCATCTTCCAGCTTGTGAATGGAAGCCGCACCTCACCCGATCCGAATAGCTGGCGGACTGCCGGGCATGAGGGTACCTCTATGGCCAGTCCACATGTTGCCGCCGCTGCAGCGATGATTCAGAGCGTAGCTGCTACGCCGTTGACAACTGCGCAGATGCGCGAGTTGTTGCAGAGCACTGCCACGCCACTGTTGAAGCCAATCAATGGCATTGGAAGATCGGTAGGTGCAGGCATCCTCAACATTGAGGCGGCATTGATCAAGGTAGTCGAGCCCGCTTGCTTCCCGAACTGTGCGTTGGCGGCTACCCCGCTGATCAATACGCGGGTGCTTGCCGTTTCCGGGGCGGCGGATGAGGAGCGGGTCTATCGCTTCGATGCTTTGGCCGGCAAGCCACTCACCATCATGACCTACGGTGGTACCGGCAACCTGACGTTGTCCGCGAGCTTCAACAAGGAGCCTGGCAGCACGTCGGCGGAGGCACGTTCAAGTGGGCCGACAAGCACCGAAACCCTGCGCTTTGCAGCGCCAAAGACGGGCACCTATTACATCAAGTTGTCGGGGGTTTCTGCTTATTCCGGCGTGAGTCTGGTTGCCCGCCAATAGTTTTCATCCGGGACGTAAATTCGTCCGTTCAGTGAAGACTGGCGTGCATTTCACGAAATGCGTCACAGCGCGCCAGCTCAGGAAATTTTTCCATAACTTTCTATCGAGAGCTTTCAAGTGGAAATCAATCGGTTATTTTCATCGGCTGTAGTGGGTTCTGTGATGGCCGGGCTTCTCAGTCCAATGTGTGCTAGCGCCGCAGCAATACAGCCGACCAGATCGGCGGCAGCGGTGATTGCGGTGTCGCCCACTGCGGCGATTTCCAATTCCCGCTTCATGGTGAAGTTCAGTGCGGGCAGCATGGATTTTCGTGACACAGCGTCCGCCAACCGCTCCATCGGTCAGGCAGTGACGCGTGCAGGTATCAATGCAGGTAGCAGCTCCAGCCTGCCTGGTGCGGCGGCTCCCGTTGCGAGTGCCGCACTGCTGCGAAGAATGGGTATGCCTGGCTGGAGCGTCATCAAAGTCTCGCGCAGCTTGAGTTCTGTGGAAGAGGCGGCATTCATACGTGAACTGAAGGCCAATCCCTCAGTCGAACGGGTTGAGCGGGACGAATTGATGTTCCCTTCTGCGGCGGCACGCGCAAGCGCCAGCGCACTCCCCAACGACCCGGACTTTTCCAGGTATCAGTGGAACCTGAACAACCCCAAGTATGGGGTGCATGCACCCGAGGCGTGGGCAAGCAGCAAGGGGGAGGGGGTCGTTGTAGCGGTTTTGGACTCTGGCGTGGCAAAAGGAAACCCAGACCTGGAGGCGAATGTCCTACCGGGCTATGACATGGTGTCGTTTAAAGAGATGTCCCGGCGCGGTATCGATGGCCGCGTGCCAGGGGGGTGGGACGTCGGCACTTGGGTCGAGGAAAACTACTGCACGCAGCTTACGGGCGAGACCCATCCGGCCGAGCGCAGCAGTTGGCATGGGACCCACGTGGCAGGCACGATTGCGCAGTTGACCAACAACAGCATCGGAGCGGCCGGCGTTGCGCCGTTGGCCAAAGTGCTGCCGGTGCGGGTGCTGGGCTCGTGCGGTGGCCTGACCAGTGATATTTCGGATGGCATTGTGTGGGCTGTAGGGGGAGACGTGCCGGGTTTGCCCATCAACCCGAACCCGGCTGAAATTCTCAATATGAGCTTGGGCCGACCGGATACGCCTGTCTGTCCTCAGGCCTATCAGGAAGCACTTGATTTCGCCAACGACAAGGGTGCGATTGTTGTGGTGTCCGCAGGTAATCGCGACACCGGTGCAATGACGCAGACGATGGGCAGCTGCGAGGGCGTTCTGGTAGTCGCCTCTTCGACATTCCAGGGTGAAAAGTCCGATTTTTCGAACAAGGGCTGGCCAACCGTATTGGCTGCACCTGGTGGCAACGAGGTAGGGCGTGGTAGCGAATCAGGTGAAGCAACGTCTTTTATCTGGCAGATGATCAACGGCGGTGATCGAGGGCCGGAGCCGGGCAACTGGATGCTCGAAGGCTATGCGGGTACATCGATGGCAGCGCCTCATGTTGCAGCCGCTGCGGCAATGATTCAAAGCGTCGCCAAGTCGCCATTGAATCTTCGCGAAATGAAAGTGTTGTTGCAACGTACGGCAAGTCCGCTGTCAAAATCACCAGTACCTACCAGCGTCCCATTTCCGCCGCCTGCTGGAATTACGCTTGAGGAAATTTTCGGCATCGGTCCCGGTATCCTCAACATAGCCGCAGCCTTGCGAGAATTGGCCACTCCCACCTGTGATCTTGAGAAGCCCAGTTGTGTGGATCGTTGTGACCCTGTGCTGACTGATTGTGGACCTGGCACGGCGCCCGTTCCGCTCTTAAACAAGCGTGCAATCATTGTGCAAGGAAAACGTAGCACCGAGTCCCTGTTCAGCTTTGATGCCCGCGCCGGGCAAGTGCTGAACTTCATGACCTATGGCGGGTCCGGTGACATCAGCATGTACGTGAGTTATGGCAAGAATCCAACCATAGTCACTGCAGAAGCGAGGTCGAGCCGCCGCAAGTCCAACATCGAGACCGTTCGTTTCCAAGCACCAAAAGCTGGCACCTATTACATCAGGTTGGCGGCTAGTTACCTGGAGGACTACAAGGGTGTGACGCTGACAGCGCGGCAATAGTGTGGAGCTTCTGAATTCGCGCATCTGGTTTGTTGCAATGCAGCTGGTCTAGCCATTCAGCCAACGCGAATTCGGTTACCTGGCTGGAAAAGTCGAAAAGCCCGCAGGCCTTGGCCCGCGGGCTTTTTGTCTTGTTGATCCTCCGGCCTCTGGTAAGCCAGCAGGACTGGCTGAACGACCGTAGGCGACTGTTTCAGAAGAAATTTGTTAGTGCTTCTCACTTTGTTCAGATATTTGCGATCTTTTTCACAAAATAGTGCTGAGTTGCCAAAAATTTGACGAACCATGAATCGTCGATTAAGACTCCATCCATCCCGTAGTCGCCCGACAGGTATGGAACCGATTGGGTAGACCACGACAGGCGTGAGCCTTACGTGCCCGGTTCGACCGGGAGCTGGACCACAACACCTCAGGGGGATCGTTGGGCACGACAGTCCAACGATGGCGCGTTTCTGCAAGCGAACAAACCGTCCACTTGAGGAGCAGCAGCGATGAACCGGATCTACCGCAAGGTGTGGAACAAGGCGTTGGGGCAGTTGGTGGTGGCGTCGGAGTTGGCATCGTCCAGCTCGGCCGGTGTGGTCATGGATGAGCGTCACAGCTCCGGTTTCCGCCTGCAGGCCTTGTCGGTTGCGGTTGCCCTGGGACTAGGGGCCAGCGCCTGGGCAACAGCGGTACAGGCACAGTCAGTGGAAGTGGGCGGCAATGCGCAGTGCATGGTGCTCGGCAGCGCGACCTTGGTGGAGTGCGCCATTGCCAACGACGCCGAGGCGTCCGGTGCCAATGCGGTCGCCATCGGTGCCGGGACCCTTGCTTCGGCGGACAACAGCGTGGCGCTGGGCGCCGGCTCGGTTGCCGATCGCGCCAACACCGTGTCGGTCGGGGCCGCCGGTAGCGAACGCCAGATCAGCAATGTTGCCGCGGGTACAGCGGGCACCGATGCCGTCAACGTGGATCAGCTCAACGCTGCCGCCGAAGGCGCGTTGCTGGCGGGCCGCTACTTCAAGGCCAACGGTGCGGCCGATGGCAGCGACGATGCGGTGGCCAGTGGTGCCGGGGCGATGGCTGCGGGTGTGGGCTCGCAGGCCACGGGGGTGGAAAGCACCGCGGTTGGCAACAACAACGTTGCTGCCGGCGACTACTCCAGCGCGGTGGGTTACGTGAACACCGCCAACGGCAGCAACAGTTCGGCGGTCGGAAATTTCAACCAGGTGGACGGCGACAACAGCAGCGCGTTTGGCTCGGGCAATCTGGTGGATGGTGCCAATGCGATCGCACTTGGCAGCAACAGCATCGCCAGTGGTGACGGTAGCGTGGTGATTGGCGATGGCGCCTATGCCGCTGCCGACGACAGCACGGCGGTAGGCTCAGGCAGCATCGCCAGTGAAGTGGGCAGCACGGCCGCCGGCAGTGGTGCCGAGGCGTCCGGCGCCTATGCAAGCGCACAAGGCAGCCAGTCGCTCGCCTCGGGCCAGCAGGCCACCGCCAGCGGCTTCCGTGCCGAGGCCAGTGGCCGGGGTACCACCGCATTGGGCAGCTACAGTGCCGCCTCGGGTGACCTGGCGTCGGCAGTGGGCTATGGCGCGCAGGCCAGTGGCGACTATGGCGTGGCGATGGGGCTGGGCGCCGAAGCATCAGGCACCAGCACCACGGCGGTCGGTGATTCGGCGGTGGCCTCGGGTGAGGAGTCCACGGCGGTTGGCGGCACCACGTTCGGTGGTTTCATCACCACGCGTGCATCCGGTACCGGTGCGTCGGCATTCGGCAATGGCGCCTGGGCGGTTGCCGATTACGCCACTGCCATCGGTTTCAACAGCTGGGCCGATGCCGACGACGCCACGGCACTGGGGCAGAGCGCTACCGCGGCGGCTGCCAACAGCGTCGCCCTTGGCGCGAACTCCCTGGCTGATCGCGAGAACACGGTGTCGGTGGGTGATGCAGGTGCCGAGCGCCAGATCACAAATGTCGCCGCAGGCAGCGAAGACACCGATGCGGTGAACAAGGCGCAGCTGGACGCGGTGGCAAGCGTGGCTGAAAACACCAGCAAATATTTCCAGGCTACCGGCAGTGCCGACAGCGATGCCGGTGCACTGGCCGAAGGTGATGGCGCCGTTGCGGCCGGTGAAGCAAGCAATGCCACCGGTGACGGTGCGTCAGCTTATGGCAACGGTGCCAATGCCGTTGCCAACGGCGCTACCGCGGTTGGGCAGAACGCCTTGGCCACTGGCCAGAACAGCGCCGCGGTGGGCCAGAATGCCGAAGCTACCGGCCCGGCCGCAGTGGCTGTCGGTGGTAATGCGGTGGATGCTGATGGCAATGCGCTGATCACCTTTGGTGGCGAGCCGGTCACTACCGGCGCGACCAGTGCGGCTGTCGGCGGCACCGCAGTAGGCGCCAGTGCCAGTGCCGAAGGCTTTGCCGCCACGGCTGCCGGCGTAGGCGCCTTTGCGCAGGGGACGCAGTCGTCGGCGTTTGGTGCGGTGTCCAATGCCACCGGCGACTACAGCACATCGGTGGGTACGCAGAGCGCGGCATCCGGCACCAGCAGCGTCGCCATTGGTGGGCCGGCCGATCTGATCCCGGGTTTCGGTTTCTTCGTCGACACCCAGGCCAGCGGTGAAGTGTCCACGGCGGTGGGTGCAGGCGCGATCGCATCGGGCGACTATGCGCTGGCATCCGGCGCCCTGAGCGAAGCCTCGGGTACCGAGGCAACGGCGGTGGGCTACTTCGCCTATGCGCCAGGTGACAACGCCAGCGCGCTGGGCGCCGAAAGCTGGGCCAGTGGCGCCAACAGCACGGCGGTGGGCTTCTACAGCACCAGCCGTGGTGCCAACAGCACTGCCTTGGGAGCCGGTGCGACAGCGGTGGCCGCAAACAGCGTGGCGCTGGGGGCCGAATCGGTGGCCGACCGTGAGAACACAGTGTCCGTGGGTGACGTTGGCGCAGAGCGTCAGATCACCAACGTTGCAGACGGCACCGAGGGTACCGACGCGGTCAACAAGAACCAGTTGGATGCAGTAGCCGCCGTGGCCGAGAACACCAGCAAGTACTTCACTGCCACCGGCAGTGACGACAGCGATGCCGGTGCCTATGCCGAAGGCGACAATGCCACCGCTGCCGGCGAAGCCAGCAATGCCATCGGCAATGGCGCGTCGGCGTTTGGCAGCGGCGCCAACGCGATTGCCGACGGGGCAACCGCCGTGGGCATGAATGCACTGGCCAGTGGCCAGAATGCAGCGGCCTTCGGCCAGAACGCCCAGGCGATGGGCCCGGGCGCGGTGGCCGTGGGTGGCAATGCGGTGGATGACAATGGTGATCCGTTGATCACGGTTGCGGGCGAGCCGGTGCAGTCCGGTGCCACCAGTGCCGGTGTGGGCGGTACCGCCCTGGGTGCCAGCGCCAATGCCGAGGGCTTTGCCGCCACCGCCACCGGTGTGGGTGCACTGGCACGCGGTGACCAGTCCACCGCCAGCGGTGCGGTGGCCAATGCGCTGGGCGACTACAGCACCGCGACGGGCTCGCAGAGCTACGCCGAAGGTGCCGGGGCAACGGCGGTGGGCTTCAATGCGGCGGCCTATGAAGACGGCAATGTCGCGGTCGGCCGCAACGCCTCGGCATTGGGTGCGGGCAGCCTGGCCATCGGCGATGGTGCTGAAACCGGCTTTGGCTTGTTCGGCATCGGTGCGACCAATGCAGTCGCCATCGGCAGTGGCAGCTGGGCCTTCGGTGACGATGCCACGGCAGTCGGTGCAAACGCCTGGGCATTTGATCAGCGCAGCACCGCGATCGGCACCGGCAGCCAGGCCGGCGCCGAAAATTCGGTGGCGCTGGGCGCGGATTCGGTTGCCAACCGTGACAACACGGTCTCGGTAGGTGATGAAGGGGCCGAGCGTCAGATCACCAATGTCGCAGCAGGCACCGAAGCCACCGATGCGGTGAACAAGGGCCAGTTGGATGCGGTGACCGGCTCGACCAAGTACTTCGCAGCCACCGGCAGCGCCGACAGCGATGCCGGTGCCTATGCCGAAGGCGACAACGCTACCGCATCCGGTGAAGCCACCAATGCCATCGGCAACGGTGCCTCGGCCTACGGCAGTGGTGCCAACGCGCTGGCGGACAACGCCACGGCACTGGGCACCAATGCCCTGGCCACCGGTGCCGGCAGCATCGCGCTGGGCATGAACGCCAGTGCGTCCGCACAGGACGATATCGCCATCGGCACCAATGCAAGTACGTCGGAGGGTGCCTTCCTCGCGATTGGCGCCGGTGCCAATGCGCAGGGGCTGTTTGCCGCGGCCATTGGTGCCGAGGCGCAGGCCGCCGGGCTGGCAGCCACCGCGATCGGCAACGCGGCCTGGGCGACCGGTCGCGAATCCACTGCAGTCGGCTTCGGCGCCACCGCCGATGCATGGCAGGCCGTGGCGGTAGGTAGCGGAGCCTATGCGACGTTCTTCGGCACCGCCGTGGGTACCTCGGCGCAGGCTGCGGAAGTGGCTACGGCGATGGGCCAGAACGCCATCGCCGGTATTGCTGGCTCGGCGTTTGGCGTACAGACCCGTGCCGGTGAGGGCGGTGTGGCGGTGGGCAACAACGCCGCCACCGGCCAGATGGGCGTGGCCGTGGGTGTGAACGCGCTGGCCGGGCAGGACTTCTACAGCGTCACCGAGGGCAAGAACACCACCGCGGTAGGTGCCGAAGCCTGGGCCACCGAAGATGGTGCAACGGTAGTGGGCTACAACAGCTACGCGCAGGCGCTGAACTCGACAGTGCTGGGCTCCAACGCCTGGACCACGAAGGAGGCGGAAAACAGTGTGTCGCTGGGTGCCGGCTCGCTGGCAGACCGCGCCAACACGGTGTCGGTTGGCGCGGCGCAGGAGTGGACCGATGCGGCGGGCGAAACGCACGCGGCGATCGATCGGCAGATCACCAATGTCGCAGCCGGTACCGAGGGCACCGACGCGGTGAACGTGGATCAGCTCAACGCAGCTGCCGAGGGTGCCTTGCTGGCCGGCCGTTACTTCAAGGCCAACGGTGCAGCCGATGGCAGCGACGATGCGGTTGCCAGTGGCGAAGGTGCCACGGCGGCGGGTGTGGGGTCGGAGGCCAGCGGCGTGCAGAGCACCGCCGTCGGCAGCTACAACGTTGCCGCCGGTGACTACGCCAGTGCGGTTGGCTACGTGAACACCGCCAATGGCACCAACAGCTCGGCGTTCGGCAACTTCAACCAGGTGGACGGCGAGAACAGCAGTGCCTTCGGCATGGGCAATCTGGTTGACGGTGCCAATGCGATTGCACTGGGCAGCAACAGCGTGGCCAGCGGTGATGGCAGCGTGGTGATTGGTGATGCGGCGCTGGCGGATGCGGACAATGCGGTTGCGGTGGGCTCGGCCAGTGCCGCCACCGGTGACAGCAGCACCGCCCTGGGCGCCGGTGCCGAGGCATCGGGTGCATTTGCCACCGCGCAGGGTGCCGAAGCCGTGGCATCCGGGCAGCAGGCCTTGGCCAACGGCTTCCGCGCCGATGCCAGCGGCCGCGGTACTACTGCCGTGGGCAGCTACAGCGTCGCCTCTGGCGATCTGGCGTCGGCGGTGGGCTATGGCGCGCAGGCCACGGGCGATTACGGTGTGGCGATGGGTCTGGCCGCATCGGCGTCCGGGGCCAGCACCACGGCCGTGGGTGAATCGGCCATTGCATCGGGTGACGAAGCAACCGCAGTCGGCGGCACCACCTACGGTGGCCTGATCAGCACCGAAGCGTCGGGCACCGGTGCCTCGGCATTCGGCAACGGCGCTTGGGCGCTGGGCGAATACGCCACGGCGATCGGCTTCAACAGCTGGGCCGATGCGGACAACGCCACCGCGCTGGGCCAGAGCGCGGTTGCCGAGGCTGCCAACAGTGTTGCCCTGGGTGCGAATTCCTGGGCCGACCGTGAGAACACGGTGTCCGTGGGTGATGTTGGCGCAGAGCGCCAGATCACCAATGTTGCAGATGGCACCGAGGGTACCGACGCAGTCAACAAGAACCAGTTGGATGCAGTAGCCGCCGTGGCCGAGAACACCAGCAAGTACTTCACTGCCACCGGCAGTGACGACAGCGATGCCGGTGCCTATGCCGAAGGCGACAACGCCACCGCCGCCGGCGAGGCCACCAATGCCATCGGCAATGGTGCATCGGCGTTTGGCAGCGGCGCCAACGCGATTGCCGACGGGGCAACCGCCGTGGGCATGAATGCACTGGCCAGTGGCCAGAATGCGGCGGCCTTCGGCCAGAACGCCCAGGCGATGGGCCCGGGCGCGGTGGCCGTGGGTGGCAATGCGGTGGATGACAATGGTGATCCGTTGATCACGGTCGCGGGCGAGCCGGTGCAGTCCGGTGCCACCAGCGCCGGTGTGGGCGGTACCGCCCTGGGTGCCAGCGCCAATGCCGAGGGCTTTGCCGCCACCGCCACCGGTGTGGGTGCACTGGCACGCGGTGACCAGTCCACCGCCAGCGGTGCGGTGGCCAATGCGCTGGGCGACTACAGCACCGCGACGGGCTCGCAGAGCTATGCCGAAGGTGCCGGGGCGACGGCGGTGGGCTTCAATGCGGCAGCCTATGAAGACGGCAATGTCGCGGTTGGCCGCAATGCCTCGGCATTGGGCGAGGGCAGCCTGGCCATCGGCGACGGTGCTGAAACGGGCTTCGGCTTGTTCGGCATCGGTGCGACCAATGCGGTCGCCATCGGCAGTGGCAGCTGGGCTTTCGGTGACGATGCCACGGCAGTTGGTGCCGGTGCCTGGGCAGTTGGCCAACGCACCACTGCCATCGGCATGGGCAGCGAAGCCAGTGGCGAGAATGCGGTGGCACTGGGTGCAGGCTCCATCGCCAGCCGCGACAACACGGTTTCGGTGGGTGATGAAGGGGCCGAGCGCCAGATCACCAATGTCGCGGCAGGCACCGAAGGCACCGACGCGGTAAACAAGGACCAGTTGGATGCGGTTGCCGCCGTGGCCGAGAACACCAGCAAGTACTTCACCGCTACCGGCAGTACCGACAGCGATGCCGGTGCCTATGCCGAAGGCGACAACGCCACCGCCGCCGGCGAGGCCGCCAATGCCACGGGCAATGGTGCGTCGGCCTTCGGCAGCGGCAGCTCGGCGGTAGCCGACAACACGGTGGCTGTGGGCCAGAACAGCACCGCCAGTGCCAATGGCGCAGTGGCGGTGGGTGGCATGGGCCAGGCCTACGATGAGTACAACTTCGCCCTGCAGAACCCGGACGGCTCGCCACTGCTGGTGGGTACCCAGGCTGGCGAAAACGGCACTGCCGTGGGTGCGGGCGCGCAGGCCACCGGTATCAGCAGCTCGGCCTTCGGCAGTGGTGCACAGGCCTATGGCAACGACACCTTTGCCGCCGGCATGAAGTCGCGTGCCGCAGGTGACTGGTCCACCGCGGTGGGCAGCAATGCCTGGGCCAAGGTGGACAATGCCACTGCAATTGGCGGCTACTCCTGGGCCTTGGAGGACGGTGCCACTGCCCTGGGCGCATCGGCGTGGGCCACCGGCGCCAATGCGACTGCATTGGGTGTGGGCTCATGGGCCGATGCGGTCAACGCCATTGCCATCGGCCCGAACACCTGGGCCAATGGCACCAGCTCGATCGCGATGGGCGTTGGTGCACTGAGCACCGGCAACAACGGCATCGCCATGGGCAACAGCAGCCTGGCCGACGCGACCAACTCGATGGCATTGGGACGCGCCTCGATGTCGCTGGCCAACAACGGTGTCGCCCTGGGCTTCCGTGCATCGGTGTACGAGCAGGGCAGCGATGCGGTGGCCATCGGTGCCAACGCCAAGGCAGACGCTGCCGGCGCCGTGGCGCTGGGTTCGGGCGCGCTGGCTGATCGTGCCAATACCGTGTCGGTCGGCGCCGCGCAGGCCTGGACCGACGAGTACGGCGTGACCCACGCGGCCAATACCCGGCAGATCACCAACGTGGCTGCGGGTACCGAGGCCACCGACGCGGTCAACAAAGCGCAGCTGGACGCGGTGGCCGATGTCGCCGGTGAAACCAGCAAGTACTTCCAGGCCAGCGGTGACGGCGTGGCGACTGCCAGTGGGACCAATGCGGTGGCATCCGGTGCCGGCGCCGTTGCCAGTGCCGAGCGCAGCACCGCGCTGGGTGCGGCCAGCACCGCCAATGCAAACGGTGCCACCGCGGTGGGTGCCGATGCCTCGGCGCGTGCCAGCAACAGCACGGCGCTGGGCCGGCAGACCTCCATCACGGCCAGCAATGGTGTGGCCATCGGCTACGGCGCATTTGCCAGCAACGGTGCCAACAGCGTGGCCATTGGTGCCGGTGCGGGTGTATCCGGGGCCAACTCGGTGGCGCTGGGTGCGGGCTCGCGGGCGGTCGAGGCCAACGTGGTGTCGGTGGGTGGCGGTAACGGCAGCAACGGGCCGGCCACACGCCGTATCGTCAATGTGGGTGCAGGCCGTATTGCCGAAGGCAGCACCGACGCGGTGACCGGTGGCCAGCTGCATGTCACCAACCAGCGCGTGGGTGCGGTGGAAACCCGCGTGACCGACATGGATGGCCGCCTGGGCAGCATCGAGGGCGTCACTGCCAATGCGGTGACCTATGACGATGCCAACCGCGACACGCTGACCCTGGCCGGTGCCCAGGGCACCCGCCTGGACAACGTGGCCGCAGGCAGTATTGCTGCCGGCAGCATGCAGGCCATCAACGGCGGCCAGCTGTTCCAGTCGCTGGGCAACATGGCCAGCTTCCTGGGCGGCGGTGCCGGTGTCGGCATGCAGGGCATGTTCGTCGCGCCCACCTATGTCATCCAGGGCACGAGCTTCAACAACGTCGGTGCCGCACTGACCGCATTGGACAAGCAGGTCACGTCGATCAACAACCAGTTGGCCAGCAAGGGTAATGGCAATGGCCAAGGGAATGGCAACGGGAACGGCAATGGCAATGGCAATGGCAATGGCAATGGTCCACGCAACGGCACGACCGATGCGGGTACCACGCCGGTAACGCCGGCCGCCACCGGTGGCCTTGCCATGGGTGACCAGGCTGCTGCCAACCATGCAACCGGTACTGCAGCGGGCAATGGCAGCTATGCCCATGGCCCGAAGGACACGGCGCTGGGCAGCAACGCACGTGTCGATGCCGATGGCAGCACAGCCGTGGGTGCCAATACCCACATCACCGCAGCGGCCACCAATGCCGTGGCGGTCGGCGAGGGCGCCAGCGTGTCCGCGGCTTCGGGTACTGCCATCGGCCAAGGCTCCAGCGTAACCGCACAAGGTGCGGTGGCCCTGGGCCAGGGCTCGGTTGCGGACCGTGCCAACACGGTGTCGGTGGGCAGCGTCGGAAGCGAACGTCAGATCACCAACGTGGCGGCAGGTACGCAGGCGACCGATGCGGTCAACAAGGGCCAGCTGGACAGTGGCATCGCCTCGGCCAACAGCTACACCGACAGCAAGTTCGGCAGCCTCAACGACAGCTTCAGCGGCCTGCGCAATGACATGGACAACCGTCTGCGCAACGTCGACCGTCGCATCGATCGCCAGGGCGCGATGAACGCCGCCATGATGAACATGGCCACCAGTGCAGCGGGCATCCATACCCAGAACCGCGTCGGTGTGGGTGTGGGCTACCAGAGTGGTGAGTCGGCGCTGTCGGTGGGTTACCAGCGTGCATTGAGCGAACGCGCCACCCTCACCATCGGCGGTGCTTTCAGCAGTGACGACAGCTCGGTAGGCGTGGGCGCCGGCTTCGGCTGGTAACCACGCGCAGGTCCGGGCCGGTGCCGGCTGCGGCACCGGCTTCCGGTTGCACGGCTGCTGTGGCGTTGCCCCCGCGGCACCACAGCGGTCAACCGGAGGGTTAGTAGATGCAGCAATGGAGTTCCATCCCTGTTTCACCAGACGAGAGATCGAACATGAAGAAGACCAAGCTTGGAATGGCAGTTGCCGCTGTTGTGCTGATGGCTACCGTTGGTGTCACCGCTGCATCGGCGGCAACGCCGGGTAAGCTGCAGACACGCCCGCTGGATACGGGCATTGGCGGCGGCGAAGGTGGCTATCGCTTCATCGTCAAATACCGTGCTGGCTCCAGCGAGCTGCGCGACGCTGCTGCGGTCAACCGCGGGCTTGGCAGCGCTGCCTCCCGGGCGGGTCTGAATCGCGCCGTGGCGGCCTCCGCGCGCTCCGCTGCCCGTCCGGCGGCCAGTGCGACGATGCTGCGGCGCATGGCCGCGCCTGGCTGGGCAGTGGTGAAAACCTCGCGTGCGCTCGACAAGGCCGAGACCGCCCAGTTCATCCAGGAGATGAAGGCCAACCCTGCAGTGGAACGGGTCGAGATTGACCGCATGTACCGCAGCATGGCGACCGATGCTCCCAAGTTCACGCCCAACGATCCGCAGACCTTTGCCCAGTGGAACTTCTACAACGCCAAGGCTGGTGTCAACGCGACTGCTGCATGGGATATCTCCCAGGGTGAAGGCGTGGTGGTGGCGGTGGTCGATACGGGCATCACCCAGGGCAACCCGGATCTGCAGAACAACGTCATCCCCGGCTACGACATGATCACCGACAAGCGTGTGTCACGACGCGACAGTGATGACCGGGTGGCGGGTGGCTGGGATACCGGTGACTGGATCGAGCAGAACTACTGCACCGGGTGGGCCACCAATGATCCGCATGCGGCCAAGGACAGTTCCTGGCATGGCAGCCATGTCGCCGGCACGGTGGCACAGGAAACCAACAATGGCTTGAACATGGCCGGCCTCGCATTCAAGGCCAAGGTGCAGCCGGTGCGTGTGCTGGGCTCCTGCGGCGGCTTCGGCAGCGATATTGCCGACGGCATCGTCTGGGCAGCCGGCGGCAGCGTGCCCGGCCTGCCGGCCAATCCGACCCCGGCCGAGGTCATCAATATGAGCCTGGGCAGCGTCAGCCCTTCTTCATGCCCCGCCATGTACCAGGACGCCATCGATGAAGCCATCGGCCTGGGCAGCATCATCGTGGTGGCTGCAGGCAACGACAATGCGAATGCCGGCAGCTACACGATGTCGTCCTGCAACAACGTGATTTCGGTGGGCGCTACGGGCATCAATGGCGGCCGTACCTATTACTCCAACTACGGTGCGCGCGTGGATCTGTCGGCACCGGGCGGCAACGCCGAAAACAGCAACGATGGCTGGATCTTCCAGGTGATCAACGAGGGCACCACCACGCCGACGGCCAGTTGGGCACCGCTTGGCCTGGTCGGTACGTCGATGGCATCACCGCATGTGGCTGCGGCAGTGGCCATGGTGCAGAGCGTGGTGGATACGCCGTTGACCTGGACCCAGATGCGCGATCTGCTGACTTCCACTGTCAAGCCGTTCGGCACCACCATTCCCGCCAGCACGCCGATTGGCGCGGGCATCCTGGATATCAATGCCGCGTTGGTCAAGGCCACCACGCCGCCGTGTGATCCGGCCGTCGATGATTGCGGGCCGGTGGCCACGCCGTTGACCAACAAGGTGGCCGTCACCGGCCTGACCGGCGGTGCTGGCAGCGAGACGGTCTACAGCTTCCAGGCCGAGGCCGGCAAGGTGCTGACGTTCATGACCTACGGTGGTACCGGTGACGTATCGCTGTACGTCAGCTATGACGCCGAGCCCACCAGCAGCGCGTTCGATGCCAAGTCCACCCGTGCCGGCAACAGCGAGACGGTGCGCATCAACAAGCCGCAGGCCGGTACCTACTACGTCAAGGTGGTGGGCGCGGCCTCGTTCGCAGGTGTCAGCCTGGTTGCGCGTCAATAACCACGCCGTTCGCCGTTGAAGGAACCCCGGCCATGCCGGGGTTCTTTTTTTGGACGTAATGCGTGTTCATGTGCACGGCTTGGCAGGTTGAACTGGTAAAGTCCGGGCAACACAGGAGGAATGCGTGAACGCGGTAGCCCACGACGCCCAACTTGCGCCTACGCCTGCCGAGCGCATCGTCGATGCGCTGCTGGCGCAGGGCCGTCTGAAGGATGCGGACCTGCTGCGCGCACGCCAGTTGCAGCGTGAGTCCGGTGGTGACCTGCTGGTGCTGCTGGCGCGTCTTGGGCTGGTGTCCGAACGCGACCATGCGGAGGCCTGCGCCAAGGTGTTGGGCCTGCGCCTGCTGGGCGCACGCGAGGTGCCTGAGCATCCGCCGGAACTGGTGGATGGCGTGGAGCCCATCCCGCTGCGTTTCCTCAAGCAGTACCTGGTGCTGCCACTGGGCGAACAACGCGGTCGCATCCTGCTGTGGATGGCCGATCCGCACGACAGCTATGCCATCGACGCGATCGCGCTGGTCACCGGTTGCGGCGTGGCACCCGTGGTCGGCGTGCGCAGCGAGGTGGACGAGGCGATCGAGCGTTGGCATGGTCAGGGCCGCAGCGCGATGGGTACCATCCTGGAGGCCGCCGACGGCGAGGCCGTGCCCCTGGACGACATCGAGCACCTGCGTGACCTGGCCTCCGAAGCACCGGTCATCCGGCTGGTCAACCTGGTGATCCAGCGGGCGGTGGAGCTGCGCGCCTCGGACATCCACGTGGAGCCGTTCGAGAACCGCCTGAAGGTGCGTTACCGCGTTGACGGCGTGCTGGTGGACGGTGAAAGCCCACCGGTCAACCTTACCGCCGCGGTGATCAGCCGCATCAAGATCATGGCCAAGCTCAACATCGCAGAGCGACGCCTGCCGCAGGACGGTCGCATCATGCTGCGCGTGCAGGGCAAGGAGCTGGACCTGCGCGTGAGCACCATGCCCACCGCGCATGGCGAATGCGTGGTGATGCGCCTGCTGGACCGCGAGGCGGTGGTATTCGATTTCCAGCGCCTGGGTTTCAGCGAGGATTTCCTGCCGCAGTTCCGCAAGGTGCTGGAGCAGCCGCACGGCATCCTGCTGGTGACCGGCCCCACCGGCTCGGGCAAGACCACCACGCTGTATACCGCGTTGAGCCAGCTCAACACCGACAAGGTCAAGATCATCACGGTCGAGGACCCGGTGGAGTATCAGCTGGAAGGCATCAACCAGATCCAGGCCAAGCCGCAGATAGGCCTGGATTTCGCCAATGCGCTGCGTGGCATCGTCCGCCAGGACCCGGACATCATCATGATCGGCGAAATGCGTGACCTGGAAACCGCGCGTATCGCGATCCAGTCCGCGCTCACCGGCCACCTGGTGCTGTCCACCCTGCATACCAACAACGCCGCCGGTGGCATCACCCGCCTGCTGGACATGGGGGTGGAGGACTATCTGCTCACCTCCACCATCAATGGCATCCTTGCCCAGCGCCTGGTACGCAGGCTGGAACCGCAGCATGCCCAGCGCTACCCGGCCTCGGCCGAGGAGATCGCGCGCTTCAACCTGCGCCGTTACCAGCCGCAGGGCGAGATTTTCCTGTATCGCGCGCAGCCCTCGGCACTTGCGCCCACCGGCTACAAGGGCCGCACCACCATCGTCGAGTTCCTGGTGATGGACGATGCGCTGCGCAATGCGGTGATGCGCAAGGCCGGCATGGGCGAGATCGAGCAGTTGGCGCGCGCCAACGGCATGCGCACCATGTACGAGGATGGCATCGCCAAGGCGTTGCGTGGCGAGACCACGCTGGAGGAAGTGCTGCGGGTGACGGAGGACGCATGAGCCTGCACCCGTTCCAGGAGTACCTGCGCTGATGCCGCTGTACCGCTACAAGGCGCTGGACGCACGCGGTGAGCTGCTGGACGGGCAGATGGAAGCGGCCAGCGATGCCGATGTCATCGCCCGTCTGCAAGAGCAGGGCCACCTGCCGGTCGAGGCCCGGCTGGCCACCGGCTCGGCCTTCGAAGGTGCCAATTGGAAGCAATGGCGGCAGCGCCCGTTTGCCGGCGCCACGCTGGTGCAGTTCACCCAGCAACTGGCGACCCTGCTCAGCGCGGGACAGCCCCTGGACCGTGCGTTGTCCATCCTGCTGGAGACGCCCGAGGATGAGCGCTCGCGGCGGGTGATCGCCGATATCCGCGACAGCGTGCGCGGGGGTGCGCCGTTGTCGCAGGCACTGGAACGCCAGCATGGGTTGTTCTCGCGCCTGTACGTGAACATGGTGCGCGCCGGTGAAGCCGGCGGCAGCCTGCACGAGACCCTGCAGCGCCTGGCTGACTATCTGGAGCGCAGCCAGGAGCTCAAGGGCCGGGTGATCAACGCAATGATCTATCCGGCCATCCTGCTGCTGGTGGTGGGCGGTGCATTGTTGTTCCTGCTGGGCTACGTGGTACCGCAGTTCGCGCAGATGTACGAAAGCCTGGATGTGAGCCTGCCCTGGTTCACCAGTGCTGTGCTCAGCATGGGGCTGCTGGTGCGGCAATGGTGGATCGTGCTGATCGCCGTCCCGGCGGTGCTGTTGCTGTGGATGGAGCGCAAGCGCCGCGATCCGGCGTTCCGCTTGGCCTTTGATGGCTGGTTGCTGCGGCGGCCCATGGTGGGTGGGCTGGTGGCCAAGCTGGAGACCGCACGGCTGGCACGCACCCTGGGCACCTTGCTGCGCAACGGCGTGCCCTTGCTGGCCGGGCTGGGTATCGCCCGCAATGTACTGGGCAACCGTGCCCTGGTGGGCGACGTGGCCGAAGCCTCCGAGGCAGTGAAGAACGGTGCAGGGCTGGCCACCTCACTGAGCCGCAACGGTCGGTTTCCACGCCTGGCGCTGCAGATGATCCAGGTGGGCGAGGAGTCGGGCACGCTGGAAAACATGCTGCTGAAGACCGCCGACACGTTTGAACAGGAAAGCGCGCGCGCCATCGACCGCATGTTGGCCGCGCTGGTGCCGGTAATCACCTTGTTGTTGGCGTCGGTGGTAGGCGTGGTCATCATCGCGGTGCTGGTGCCGCTGTATGACCTGACCAATGCCATCGGCTGAACCTGCCGTAGTCGTGACCTAGGAAGCATTTTGATGAAACGCAGCTTTGAACAACCGTCGTTCCGACACCATCAGACGGGCATGAGCCTGCTGGAGATCATCATCGTCATCGTCCTGATCGGTGCGGTCCTTACCCTTGTCGGCAGCCGTGTGCTGGGTGGTGCCGACCGTGGCAAGGCCAACCTGGGCAAGACCCAGATCCAGACACTGGCGGGCAAGGTGGAGAACTACAAGCTGGACACCGGCCGGTTGCCCGGCAAGCTTGATGACCTGGCCACGCAGCCTGCCGGTGTGGGTGGCTGGTTGGGGCCCTATGCCAAGCCCGCCGAGTTCAACGACCCCTGGGGCAACCCGGTGCAGTACCGGATGCCGGGCGAAGGCCGCCCGTTCGACCTGATCAGCCTGGGGGCCGATGGCCAGCCCGGCGGTGACAGTTACAACGCCGATATCCGCTACGAGTAAGCACGTGCTGCGTGCTGCTCCTGTTGCCCAGCAGCCGCGCCTGCGCCGGCCGGTGGCCATGCCTGCGGGCGTGGCCGGCATGTCGCTGCTGGAGATGCTGCTGGTGCTCGCGCTGGTGGCGGCCATCGCCTTGATGGCCGCGATGGCCATGAACGGCGGCCTGGAGGGGCTCAAGCTGCGCTCGGCCGGCAAGTCGCTGGCAGCGGAGCTGCGTTATGCACGCACCCGTGCGATAGCCACCGGGGTGCCGCAGCAGTTCGAGTTGAACCTGCGCCAGCACCGTTGGCAGGGCCCGGATGGCCGCCATGGTGACCTGCCTGCCGTCTTGAAGCTGTCCTATACCGGCGCCGGTCAGCTGCAGGCCCGCGCCGATACCGGCGTGGTGCGCTTTTTCGAGGACGGCGCGTCCAGCGGGGGCCGCATCGACCTGTCGGCGGGCTCGGCGGTGTGGCGCGTCGACGTGGCCTGGATCACCGGCGAGGTGCGGTCCGGGCCGTTGCGCGGGCCGGGCCAATGAAGCGCCAAGCTGGCTATTCACTGATCGAGGTGATTGTTGCCTTTGCCCTGCTGGCGTTGGCAATGACCCTGCTGCTGGGCAGTCTGTCCGGTGCAGCGCGGCAGGTGGGCATGGCTGACGGCTACGGGCGCGCGGCCCTGCATGCACAGTCCCTGTTGGCGGTGGCCGGGGTCGAGGCGCCGTTGGTGGCAGGCCGGCAGCAAGGCCAGTGGGAGCAGGGCCGCTACCGCTGGAGCTTGCAGGTCAGTCCTTACAACGAGCCGCGCCAGCCGCAATCGCGGCTGTGGTTGCTGGATCTGCAGGTCAGTTGGGGCGAGGAGGCCCAGCAACAACTGCGCTGGCGTAGCCTGCGGCTGCGCAACAACGCGGTCGGCGAGGCGCTGCCATGAGCGTGCGCTCGGCGGCAGGTTTCACCCTGATCGAGGTGCTGTTGGCAACGGTGTTGCTGGCAGCGGGCATGGCGCTGGCATTTGCCGCGGTACGTTCGACCATGGCCATCAGTGCCCGCGGCGAGGTGATCGCGGCCGACAACGAGCGCATGCGGGCGGTCGAGGGCTTCCTGCGCCGGCGCCTGTCCACGGCGATGGCGCTGCCGATGCAGCGCGATGCACTCAACGGCGCTGCCAGCGCATTTGAAGGCGGTCCGGCCGAACTGAAATTTGTCGCCGAAGTACCTGACTACCTGGGCCGTGGCGGCCCCTACATCCATCATCTGCAGGTCAGTGGCAGCGGCGACCGGCAGCAGCTGCGCTTGGGCCTTGTGCTGCTGCAGGCTGGTCAGGCGGTGGAGGAAACCCCGCCCCGGGGCAGTGAGCTGCTGGCCGGCGAGCTGAAGCAGGTGCGCCTGCGCTATCGCGGCATCGACCCGACCAGCAACGCCTTGGGCGCCTGGCAGGACCGCTGGGATGTGCCAGGACGCATGCCTCTGCTGGTGAGCATCGAGGTGACCCCCAGCCGGGGCAGCCCATGGCCGCCCTTGCTGGTGGCCTTGCCGCAGCAGAACCTGCAGGGGGTCTGGCAATGAACAGTCGAGGGGCTGCGCTGGTGCTGGTGCTGTGGCTGGTGGCCCTGCTGACCACCACCATTGCCGCATTCGCGCTCACCGCCCGCGTCGAACACCTGCAGGGGCGCACGATGGGCGACATGGCCGCAGGGCAGGAGCTGGCACATGCAGGTGTGGACTATGCGTTGTCGCGCATGCGTGGCACGCCTGGCCAGCCTGCCTGGCATGCCGATGGTCGTCCCTATCGTTGGCAATTTGCCGACCACCGGATCACGCTGCGGATCATCGATGAGACTGGCAAGGTCGATCTGAACCAGGCCAGCCCGGTGCTGTTGCAAGGCCTGCTGCGCGCCGTCGGGGCCGAGCAGGCACGGGCCCAACAGTTGGCGGGGGCGATCATGGACTGGCGCGACAACGACGACCTGAAGCAACCCGGTGGCGGTGCGGAAAGCGACGACTATGCGGCCGCCGGGTATCCCTATGGCGCCAAGAATGCACGCTTTGACAGCATTGGCGAACTGCAGCGGGTACTGGGCATGGACGCTGCCCTGTATGCGCAGCTGGCGTCCCATATCACTGTGTTTGGTGCCGCCCAGCCGAACCCACGGTTTGCACAGGGGCCGGTATTGACCGCCATGGGGCTGGATGCGGCAGTGCTGCTGGCGCAGCGCGAGCGTGAAGACGCCGCAGCGGCAATCGGCGACACTGCCGGGGGGGCGATGACAGCATCTGGCAGCGGTACCTACAGCGTCGACAGCCGGGTGATGCTGGTGGGCGAACGGCAGGCGGTAACCCGCGCCGTTGTGCGTCTGAATCCGGAGGGAAGCGCCGGAGCGCCCTATACAGTGTTGCGGTGGGAACAAGGAGCAGCAGCAAAATGACGGTGTTGCAGGACAAGCTGGGGCAGTGGAGCGCGCGCATCGCGCCAGGGGCAGGGGGCTTCTGGGCGTGGTGGCGGCGCTCACTGCTGTCCTGCCTACCGGCGTCCTGGCGGGCATTGCTGGGCTATTCCGATGCGCGGCTGCTGGTGATGCCGGGTGCTGACCAGGTGCGATTGGGGGTGGTGCAGTCGGGTCAGCTGCAGCCGCTGCAGTCCCTGCCGACACCCTTGACGCCGGCGGCGCTGGAGCAGGCCTTGCCGGCGCGTTGCTCGCGCCTGCCGCGTTTTGCGCTGCTGGCACCGGCCTCGGTGCTGTGCAAGCCGATGCGTCTGCCTGCCGCCGCCGAAGCCCGCATGCGTGATGTGCTGGGTTTCGAGATCGACCGGCAGACGCCTTTCACCGCCGCGCAGGTCTATCACGATGTCCGGCTGCTGCAGCGGCGGGACGATGGCCAGCTTGACGTCGAGCTGGTGGTGGCGCCGCGCGCCCTGGTGGAGGGCGTGCTGCCACGTGATGCCTGGCAGGCACAGCTGGATGGCGTGGACGCCACCAATGCCGCCGGTGAACCCCTGGGCGTGAACCTTTTGCCGCCCGCCTTGCGCCGCCAGCGCACTGATCCCATGCGGCGCCTGGATCGCATGTTGATGCTGGGCAGCGTGGTGATGCTGGTACTGGCCGGGTGGCAGGTGCTGGACAACCGGCGCGAGGCAGCCGCCGAGCTGACAGCGCAGGTCGAGTCGGCGGCGCAACGTGCACGTGCGGTGGCGGCACAGCGCCAGCAACTGCAGGACCTGGTGGACGGGCAGCGCTTCTTTGCCGAGCAGCGTGCCGTGCAGCCGCGCGCTACCGTAGTAATCAACGAACTGAGCAAGCGCCTGGGCGATGACACCTCATTGGAGAAACTGTCCATCGAGGCAGGGCGCATGCAGTTGATCGGCCTGAGCAGTAGTGCCTCGTCGCTGGTCTCAACGCTTGAGGGCTCGCCGCTGTGGAAAACCCCTTCCCTGACCGGGGTGTTGCAGACCGGCAGCGGCGGTGGCCAGGAGCGCTTCACCCTGACCGCGGAACTGCGCGGTACCCACCCGGAGGCCGCCAATGGCGCAGCTGCCGGATCGCCGTGATCGCCTGTTGGCCGCAGGGCTGCTGCTGGCGGTGCTGGTGGTGGGCTACCTGCTGCTGGTGCATCCCCTGTGGACCCAGCCCATGCGTGAGGTGGAAGCGCAGATCAGCGCGCTGCAGGAACGCCAGCAACGCGTGCAACAGCAGTTGCGACAGGCACCGCAGGTGAGCCAGCGCCTGCAGCAGGCGCAGCAGGTATTGGCCGACCAGCCCGGCTTCATGCCCGAAGGCTCGATGGAACTGGCTACCTCGCGGCTGGTGCAGCGGCTGGAGGAAGCCGCGCGCCAGGCCAGCCCGGACGGGCGCAGTTGCGCCATCAGCGACCGTTCGCCGCTGCCGCCCGACACCACGGGCCGCTTCGTGCGGGTGGCGGTGCAGGCGCGCCTGCGCTGTGGCATGGGCGAGTGGATGCAGGTGCTGCAGAGCCTGGAAACCGGCGCGCCGCAGTTGCAGGTGGATCGCCTGGACATCCTGTCGGCGGCGGGCATGGGTGAAATGACTGGCGGTCTGGATGTGAGCTTTGAATTGAGCGGCTATCTGGCACCCAGCGTGGCGGCCCCGGCCAATGCACAGGCGGAGGTTGGCAATGCGCCGTGATGCCGCCGGCCTGCGTACCTGGTTGCTGGCCGGCATGGGAGGCTGGGCATTGCTGCTGTGGGCGGCCAGCCTGTTTGGCCTGGGCAGCCGCTTGGGTAGTGGTGATGTGGGCGCCAGCGCGCCGCCGCTGCCGCAGGTGCCCCAGGCACCGGCACCGGTGGTGCTGGACAATGCCGAAGCAATGGCACGGCCGTTGTTCGCCGGTGATCGGCGACCGCATCCGTTCTCCATCGGGCAGCCTACTGAAACCGACAGCACCGGCAGCGTACGCCTGACCGGCGTGCTGATGACGCCCAGCCTGGAGATGGCGACGTTGACCACCGAGCAGGGCCAGTCGCTGCGCCTGCGGTTGGGCGCGGAACCTGAAAATGGCTGGCAGCTGTTGTCGTTGCAGCCGCGCGCTGCTGTGGTCAGTGGTCCTGCCGGGACGCTCAACCTGGAGTTGCAGGTCTACAGCGGCAGCGGTGTCGCCCCGCAGTCGGGTATCCCCGGCGATGCGGCGGCACCCCTCGGTGGCGGCACAGCCGGGGCGGCGCCACCGCCACCGCCTCCAGCAGATACCCCCAGCACCCGCGCCGCGGCGGCGGCCCGGGCCGCCAATGCCGCTGCCGAGGCGGCCAGTGACGCGGCCGGCCCATCGGCCGCGCAGATCCAGGCCATCCGCGAACGCATCCAGGCCCGCCGCCGGCAGGCGCAACAGAACCAGAACGGCAGCTCCGGCAGCCCGAAACCGTAGAGTGAGCGCATGACGTCACGCATAGTCCCCATCACCTTGCTGATCGCCACCCTCAGTGGTTGCGTCACCACCCCGGTGCCCGAGATACGCCGCAAGGCCGCCGACGATGTCACCACACCGGTGGCGGGCCAACCGGCGCGCACCGCTGCGCTTGGCGAGGTGGATGCACCGGTCGCCGACGATGCTGGCAGCCGCGCGGTGATCCGCCGTGGCAACGGCACCGTCATCAATCGCGCTGCGGCGGCTGCACCCGCGCCGTCGCTATCGGCCGCAGGCAATGGCACTGCCGTGTTCAACTTCGAGGGTGAATCGGTGCAGGCCGTCACCAAGGCCATCCTCGGTGACATGCTGGGCCAGAACTATGTGATCGCTCCTACGGTACAGGGCACGGTTACCCTGGCCACGCCCAAGCCGGTGTCGCCGGCGCAGGCCTTGAACCTGCTGGAGATGGTGCTGGGCTGGAACAACGCCCGCCTGGTCTACAGCGGCGGTCGCTACAACGTGGTGCCTGCCGACCAGCCGTTGGCTGGCACGGTGGCACCCAGCACGGCACCGGCATCGGCCGCGCGTGGTTATGAAGTGCGTGTCGTGCCGCTGCAGTACATCTCCGCCAGCGAGATGGAGAAAGTACTCAAGCCGTATGCACGGCCCAATGCCATTGTCGCCATCGATGGCGCCCGCAACGTCATCACCCTGGGCGGTACCCGCACCGAACTGGAGAACTACCTGCGCACGGTCGAGATCTTCGACGTGGATTGGCTTTCCGGCATGTCGGTGGGTGTCTTCCCGATCCAGTCCGGGCGTGCCTCGCAGGTGGCCAGCGACCTGGAGAAGGTGTTTGGCGAAACCAGCAAGACGCCCAGTGCAGGCATGTTCCGCTTCATGCCACTGGACAATGCCAATGCGGTACTGGTGATTACCCCGCAGGCGCGCTACCTGGACCAGATCCAGCAGTGGCTGGATCGCATCGACAGCGCGGGTGGCAGTGCGCGTCTGTTCTCCCATGAACTGAAATACATCAAGGCCAAGGACCTGGCTGATCGGCTGGCCGAAGTATTCGGTGCCGGCAGTGGCTCGCGCGGGGGACAGGACAGCGCGGCCTCGCTGGCACCGGGTGCCAGCGCCATCAGTCTGCAGGGCGGTGGTACGGTGGATCCTTCAGCCAGTGCCGATGATCAGTTGGGGGATGGCGGCGGCGCCTTCGGCAAGAGTGGTGGAACCGGTGGTGGTTCCGGTAGCGGCGGCATTGGGGAAGGCATGGCCTTGCCGCAGCGCAGCTCGGGCAACGGCAGTGTGACGCTGGAAGTGGAAGGCGATCGCGTGGGTGTGTCAGCGGTCGAGGAAACCAACACCCTGCTGGTACGCAGCACGCCGCAGGCGTGGCGTTCCATCCGCGAGGTGGTGGAAAAGCTCGACGTGATGCCGATGCAGGTACATATCGAGGCACAGGTGGCGGAGGTCGCCTTGAGCGGCGATTTGAGCTACGGCGTCAACTGGTACTTCGAGCAGGCGGTGAATGCCGCCGTCGACAAGGGCGGCGCTGGCCTGCCTTCGGCCTTGGGTCGCGGCATCTGGGGCGATATCGCCGGCTCGTTGATCCCCGGCGACGGCAAGGGCGGTGGTGGCCTGAGCTGGACCTTCCTGGGCAAGAATGCCGCTGCGGTGATCACGGCACTGGACCAGGTCACGGATGTACGCCTGCTGCAGACCCCATCGCTGTTCGTACGCAACAACGCGGTGGCCACCTTGAACGTGGGCAGCAAGATCCCCGTGTATTCGGTTTCGGTCTCCGGCATCAGCGACAACCAGTATTCGCAGGTGCAGTACCTGGAAACCGGCACCATCCTCAAGGTGCGTCCGCGCGTCACCCGTGACGGCATGGTGTTCCTGGACATCGTCCAGGAGGTCAGTTCGCCGGAAGGCGAGCCCGATGACAACGGCAATGTGCGCATCAACACACGGCGGATGAAGACCGAGGCTGCCGTCAACGCGGGGGACACCGTGATGCTGGCGGGTTTGATCGAGGACAGTGCGAGCAAGGGCTCGTCGGGTTTGCCGGGGCTGAGCCGGCTGCCGGTGATTGGTGGCCTGTTCGGGCGCAAGACCCAGACCACCCGCCGCAGCGAGGTGATCGTGCTGCTGACCCCGACCATCGTGCGCAACCCGCAGGAAGCGCGCAATCTCACCGACGAGTACGGCAGCAAGTTCCGTGCGCTGGATCCGCTCAACAAGCCCAAGGCAGGCCACTGAGCCATGCCCCTGCCGGTCATTCTGTTGCCAGTAGGGGTGGATGATGCCGCGCTGGACGCCTGTCTGGCAGCGTTGGAGGCCAACACGCCCGCCGGCACGCCGGTGTGGCTGGCCGACGATGGCCAGGCCGGCCCCCGCGGCCTGGCGGTGATCGAACACTGGTTGGCGCGTACCGCATTGCAGGCCGAGTACACGCGCAGGCCGCGGCCGATCGGCGAGCCCGCACACCTGCAGGAAATGCTGCGGGCATGTGGCGACGCCGATGTGGCGGTGCTGGCCCCGGATGCATTGCCGGGCGTGGGCTGGCTGCAGCAGCTCAGCGACTGCCTGGCGCGTGATGCCTCCATCGCCACCGCCACACCGTGGAGCAACGCTGGCGAAACCGTGGCCTGGCCGCGTGCGGCCGAGCTCAATGCGTTGCCGGACGACGGCGCGCGTCTGGCCCTGGCGCTGGCCGCGATGCCGCTGCTGCAGCCCGAGTTGCCGTCGGCCATCACCCATGCGGTGCTGATACGCGGCAGTGCGCGTAAGCGCGCCGGTGGCCTGGATACCGACAGTTATGGCTCCTGGTACGCGGCGCTGGTGGATCTGAGCCTGCGCATGAGCGGGCTGGGCTGGCGCAATGTGCTGTGTGACAACGCCTTTGTCGGCCGCAAGCATGAGGGCCAGCCGGCCGATGGCGACATGGAAGTATTGGCCAACCGCTGGCCGGCGTGGACTGCACGCTTGGCCGCGTTCCTGATGAACGACCCGTTGTACCTGCACCGCCAGCAGCTGCAGCAGTTGTATGCGCAGGCGATAATGCCCGCCGCACAGCCCGATCTTTTCGATGCCTGTGACACCCCGCAAGGCACGGAGCTGCAGTGAACGAAACGATTGCCGTGGTGGTGGTCAGCTACCAGAGCGCCACCACGTTGGACCAATGCCTGCAGCACCTGCGTGCAGCAGATGATGTGGCTGAAATACGCGTGGTGGACAATGCCTCGCGCGATGGGTCGGTGGAAATCGCGCAGCGCCATGCCCTGGCCGACGCGCGGGTGCGTTTCATCGCCAACCCCGACAATCCCGGCATGGCGACGGCGTGCAACCAGGGCGCCCGGGATTGCCATGCGCCATGGCTGGCTTTCATCAACCCCGACCTGATGGTGCAGCCGCAGACCCTGTCGCGCCTGCGTGCGTTGGGCCAGCCCCTGGGGGATTGCCTGCTGGGGGTGGAACAGGTGGATGAGCAGGGCGTGGCCGACCCAGCGGTGCGCCGGCGCGACCCGGATTTTGCGGCGATGCTGCGCAACCCGGGGGCAGGTTCGCGGCTGGCGGTGGAGGTGGACCGTTCCATGCCTTTGCAACGGGTGCAGGCCTTGTCCGGCGCCCTGCTGTTGATGCCGCGTGGCCTGTTTGACCGCCTGCACGGCTGGGATGGTGGCTACCGCCTGCATGCCGAGGATCTGGACCTGTGCCGCCGGGCACGTGAGGCGGGGGCCGTGGTCGCCATCGCCAATGCGCTGCAGGTCGTGCATGTGCGGGGTGTCTCCAGCCGCTCGCGGCCTTACTTTGTCGAGTGGCACAAGCACCGCGGCCTGTGGCGTTACTTCCGCAAGTTCGAGGCTTCCACGCGTAGCCTGCCTGTGAAGATCGGCGTGTGGTGCGCGATCTGGGCGCATGCGGTGCTGCAGGTGCCGCGTCTTTTCCTGAGGCGATAGGCCGCGGCGGTTGACCAATGTGGCGTGGGGTCATGCATGGCCGGGCGCAGGCAGGTCGTGCATGTCGGCCTGCGGCGCTCCCGGCCGTTCAGGGGCGGTAGGTGGGAGCGTGGGGAGGCCCAGCGCATAATGCGGCCATGATCATCCAATCCCTGCTGGACACCGACCTCTACAAATTCACGATGATGCAGGCGGTACTGCACCAGTACCCTGGCGCCATCGTCCAGTACCGGTTCAAGTGCCGCACCCCGGGCATCGATCTGGCGCGGTACATCGACCAGATCAACGTTGAGATCGATCACCTGTGCAGCCTGCGCTTCAGCAGCGAAGAGCTGGAATACATGCGCCGCCTGCGCTTCGTGAAGGCGGACTTCATCGATTTCCTTGGCCTGTTCCACCTGGATCGCAAGTACATCGACCTGCGTCCCTCGCAGACGGTGCCTGGCGAGATCGAGTTGGATATCACCGGCCCCTGGCTGCACACCATCATGTTCGAGGTGCCGCTGCTGGCGATCATCAACGAGGTCTGGTTCCGCAATACCACCACGCCGGATTTCGCCGAAGGTGAGCGCCGCCTGCAGGCCAAGACCGCGCTGCTGCGTGACACCCCGGGGTTCGAGAACTGCCGCATTGCCGATTACGGCTCGCGCCGGCGTTACTCGCGGGAGTGGCATGGCACCATGCTGCCGATGCTGCGCGATGCGCTGGGGTCGCAGTTCGTCGGCACCAGCAATGTGCATTTCGCGCGCCTGTATGGCATGACCCCGCATGGCACCATGGCCCACGAGTACCTGCAGGCGTTCCAGGCATTGGGGCCGCGCCTGCGTGATTCGCAGGTGGCGGCGCTGGAGTCGTGGGCGCGCGAGTACCGCGGTGACCTGGGCATTGCGTTGTCGGACGTGGTCGGGCTGGATGCGTTCCTGCGCGACTTCGATACCTATTTCTGCAAGTTGTTCGATGGTGTGCGCCACGACTCGGGCGACCCGTTTTCGTGGGGTGACCGCATGCTGGCGCACTTCAAGGCCAACCGTACCGATCCCGTGAGCAAGATCCTGGTGTTCAGCGACGGCTTGAACATCGAAAAGGTGATGCAGCTGTACGACTATTTCCGCGGCCGCTGCCAAGTGGCGTTCGGGGTGGGGACACATCTGACCAATGATCTGGGCCCCACGCCGCTGAACATCGTAATAAAGATGGTCCGCTGTAACGGTCAGCCGGTGGCCAAATTGAGCGATTCGCCGGGCAAGAGCATGTGCGACGACCCGGGCTACCTGTCCTATCTTCGCCAGGTGTTCCAGGTAAATCAGTAAGTTAAGGGGTAAAGCTGCGGTGAAGGCGCGCACGGCATTGTTCACCACGGCTGCACACAAGCGAGTCTTACGTTTGTGACGTAGTTCGCATTTTTTACATTTCCCGGGTACAGCCGTGTAAAATCTGTGCCAGCGTACACAGGGGTACGCATTGTCTCTGGCGAGGGGACCATGGGAATTCCGTTGTCGGGCATCCGTCCCGGGGGAGTCAAGGGCGGTGCATTTTCTTACCCGTCGTTGGGCGTGATCCCCGGCGGAAACTGCCCCAGCAATCTCTATAGTCAGGAAGCAGGGCCGTCGGCGCCCTCGCTCCTCCAGGGCCGCAGCATCCGCTACGGTGCCGCGCCCGCGCATGGGCGCCAGTGCAATCGGCCCACAACAGAACCTGCGCCCTCACTGGCGCCGCCTGCGGCGGCGTTGTCCTTCGTATTTCATCCCTTCGAGCTGGCCCGATGAACCTGACGCTTCGCAAGTCCGGCAGCCTGCTGCCGTTGCTTTCCCTTTCCCTGGTGCTGTGCGCCCCGGCGATGGCTGCCGATACGGCAGGCGGCCAGTTCCGCGAGTGGAGCACCAATGCGCTGGTCTCGCGCAACATGACCCTGCGCGATCTGGGCTTCAGCCAACCCATCAGCCTGCGCGGCCAGGACAACCAGCGCGAGCTGTACCTGCCAGTTCCCGCCGGTGTGGCCACCCAGAACGCGCAGTTGCAGCTGGATGCACGCTATCTGCGCGGACATCCGGGGCGTACGTCCAACCTGCTGAGCATCGATGACGATGCCGTGGCGGCCCGCACCATCACCGATGCCCAGGGCGACCTGAGCCAGCTGATCGGTATCGACGGGGAGCCGCGTTCCACCGGCTTCGTGCGTTTCGGCGTGGGTTGGTGGTCGATCGTCTCGGATTACCAGTGTGCCGACCAGAGTGCGCCGGCCAACGTGCTGCGGATTGGCCCGGATACACGCTTCAGCTACCAGTTTGATGGGCGCGCCATCGACACGGTGGCCAAGGCCTGGACGGCGCTGCCGCGCCAGGTACACCTGCTGGTGGAAGGGCGCCAGCTTGATGCCGCCAGTTATGACACAGCATGGCGCGTGGGCGCGGTGCTGGAGACGGCGGGCAAGCGGGTCAGCGTTGCGGCGCTGCCCAGGGTGGGCGACAGCATCGACCTGCGTGGTACCCAGGTTCCCGCCAGCCTGATGGCGGTGCCGGCCTACGCGGCATTGGCGGCGGGCGAGGCCCAGCACCGCATCGGCAGCGATGCCGAAGTGGGCGCGTTACTGTCGCTGGGCGGCAACAGCGCGCTGCCGATGGACGTAGTGGTTGCCAGCCCGGCGTTGCGTGCATCGGTGAAGCGCGCGCTGGACGCGCTGGCAACGCAGGTAGCGGCTGCCGATGCCGATGGCGCCGCGGCGTTCGCCGCCTGGCGCAAGGGCGGCATGGCGGCCCTGGAAACGGCGGTTGAAGGACGCAACGTCAGTGCCGCCGTGGTGGCGGGGCAACCGCTGCTGGTGGTCACGCCCGGCGCTGCGGGTGAGGTGGCCGGCCTGCTGGGCGCACAGTGGCGTGCCTATGCCCTGGGCCAGAACCTGCAGGTCAACAAGGCGCAGCCGCTGGTCAATGAAAAGGGCATCCTGCTGCTGGATCGGCTGGGTACGTTCTCCGGCACGCAGGACATCATTGCCCGCAGCGACCGCATCGCCAATGCCGACCTGGGCCTGATCTCCAGCGACGGCAAGCTGCCTGCGGAGGTTGTGATCGATGTATCGGCCGCGCCCAACGGGGCGGGCGAGGGCGCAGTGGCGTCCATCTTCTTCAATGATTACCTGCTCGGTGCCAAGGTGCTCAATACCGATGGCAAACCGCAGCGGATCAGCGCCAAGGTGCCGCTCTATGCGATCGCCGCGCGCAACGAGGTGCGGGTGTCGTTCCTGCGCCAACCCGCACGCCCGCATTGCCATGACCCGGCCACGCCGTATCCGGTGTCGTTGCTGCCCAGCAGCCATATCGTGATGGCGGAACGTGGCACCGCCCCGGATTTCGTGGGGGCGACCGCACAGCTGTCAGGCCCGCACCAGGTCGTGGTGCCCGAGGCGTGGTTGCAGAATGCGCCGACCACCCTGCAGACCGTCATCCGTGTCAGCAACGCGGTGGGTGCCTCGGTGGAGCGCGCTACCCTGGACGTGGCCAAGGGCAAGACGGTGCCTGCACCGGGGCAGCCCTATCTGGCATTCAACGTACAGCCTGAAGGTATCCAGAGTGCGGCCGTGGCCGAAGGCGGCCAGTTGCGCATCAGCGGCAGCAAGGATGAAACCCTGCTCGACCTCGCTGGCCTTGACAACGCAGCCCTGGTCGAAGTGGCCGGCGGCAGCGGCAAGCAGGGTGTCATCTATCGCGAACTGGGCAACCGTATCCCGAGCATCGCCGAGCCGTTCCGGCTGATGCGCGGCTCAGTCGCGGTGCTGGATGGCAGCGGCCTGGTGCAGGACTTCGACCGCAACGACCCGCAAGGCCTGCGGGTGGCGGTCGATGGCAACCCGCAGCCGGCATGGCAGCGGCACATGGTGTGGTTGTTGTTGCTGGTGGGTGTGGTCGTGTTCCTGCTGCTGGCCGCCCGCGTGGCGCAGATCCGCCACCGCCGCAAGCTCGAGAATACGCACTAAGCTGCCATGGACGCCGTCACCTGGAATGTGATGCTTGCCAACTACTACGCCCTTCTGGAGAAGGGCGCGGTGGTGCTGGCGGTGTTGATCCTGCTGTCCAGCCTGGATGATCTGTTCATTGATCTCTGGTACTGGATCCGTTTGGTATGGCGCAAGCTTACGGTGGTGAAGCGTGCGTCCTACCGGCCGTTGACGGCCAACGACCTGCGTAGCCGGGACGAACAGCCGCTGGCGATCATGGTGCCGGCCTGGGCCGAGTACGACGTGATCGCGCAGATGGTGGAGAACATGATCGACGTGCTCGATTACCGCGAGTACGTGGTGTTTGTCGGCACCTATCCCAACGACCACCAGACCATCGCCGAAGTCGAACGCATGCGTCGTCGCTATCGGCGCCTGCAGCGGGTGGAAGTGCCGCACCCCGGGCCGACCAACAAGGCCGACTGCCTGAACTGGCTGGTGCTGTCCATCTTCGACTACGAGAAGCGCAACGGCCTGGAATTTGCCGGCGTCATCCTGCACGACAGCGAGGATGTGCTGCATCCGCTGGAGCTGCGTTTCTTCAACTACCTGTTGCCGCGCAAGGACATGATCCAGCTGCCGGTCACCTCGCTGGACCGTGAGTGGTACGAGCTGGTTGCCGGTACCTACATGGACGAGTTTGCCGAATGGCATGCCAAGGATCTGGTCGTGCGTGAAAGCATGGCCGGAACCGTGCCTTCGGCCGGCGTCGGCACCTGCTTCTCGCGGCGCGCGCTGCTGGCGCTTAGCGCCGAGACCGACAACCAGCCCTTCAACACCGACAGCCTTACCGAGGACTACGACATTGGCGCCCGCCTGGGGCGCATGGGCATGCAGTCGATATTCGCCCGCTTTCCGGTGGAATTCCGCGTGCGCCGACCGTCGGCATGGTTTGGCTGGGGCGGCGTACGCGAGCGCAACCTGAAGATGGCCCTGTGTGTGCGTGAATACTTCCCCGACAATTTCCGCGCGGCCTATCGGCAGAAGGCGCGTTGGGTACTGGGCATTGGCCTGCAAAGCTGGGAGACCCTGGGTTGGGGTGGCAGCATTGCCAATCGCTACCTGCTGATGCGTGACCGCAAGGGCATCGTCACTTCCTTCGTCAGCATCCTGGCCTACCTGTTGTTCCTGCAGCTGATGCTGTTCTGGGTGCTGAAGATGACCGGCGTCTGGCACATGGAGTTTCCGACCGTGTTCCAGGCCGGCTCCTGGCCCATGGTTGTCGCCTTGATCACCACCGCGGCACTGGGCACCCGCGTGCTGCAGCGCATGTACTTCGTCAACCGCCTGTACGGCTGGGAGCACGCGGTGATGTCGGTGCCGCGCATGGTGGTTGGCAATGTCATCAACTGCGCCGCCACCGGCCGCGCCTGGCGCATGTTTGCCGGCTATCTGCTGTTCGGCAAGCGTCTGGTCTGGGACAAGACCATGCATGACTTTCCCACCAACAACCAGTTGGTGCAGACCCGTCGTCGACTGGGCGAGTTGCTCAGTGTCTGGCAGGCGGTGGAGCCTGAACGGCTGCAGCAGGCGCTTGAGGAACAGCAGGGCGGCCGCCAACAGCCGCTGGGGCGGATCCTGGTGGCGCAGGGTTGGCTGGACGACGAGACCCTGGCTGAGGCGATCTCCTTCCAGGAAGAACTGCCCCGTGCCAACGTCGATGTGGCCTATCTGAAGGCCGGACGCTTCCCCTTGCCGGTGGAGGCCTGCGTGCATTGGCGTGTGCTGCCGTTGCATGACAGCGAGCCCGGGGTCCTGCGCCTGGCCGTGGCCAGCGCATTGCCCGATGAAGGGCTGCTGCGGCTGGCCGAGCTTGCCAGGGTTGACCGCGTGGAGCAGCAGGTGGCGCGCGAGAGCGAGATCAACGCAGGGCTGCGGCTGATGTGCGGCGCCGACTACAGGATCGATGCAGTGCCACTGCTGGGCGATTTGCTGGTGGAGATGAAGCTGATTTCGCGCGAGCACTTCCAGGCAGCGCTGGATGACTATCGTCCGCACCGTGACGGGCGTATTGGTGACTACCTGGTGCGCCGCGGTGTTGCCAGCGAGCAGGCCATCACCCTCGCCGTGGAAGAACAACAACGGCGTGCGCGTGAAGCGCGCCTGCATCCGGATGTATTTCTGGCATGAGCATGAAACTGTTGAAGCCCCTGGTTGCCTTTGTCCTCGCCGGCGCGTTTGTGCCGGTGGCGATGGCCGAAGAACTGCCGCTGTCGGGCGCCGCATATCGCATCGCCGAGCAGGCCTATGCGTCCTATGCCCGTGGCGACTATGCACAGGCCGCTGCCCAGGCCCGCGAGGCGGTACGCCTGCGTCCCGACGTGCAACGCCTGCGCGACCTGCTGGCGCAGGCGCAGGCGCGTGCCACCGGTAGCGGCGCCGGCGCGGCGCGTCCCTCGGGCCAGGGTCGACCCAATGCCGCAAGGCCAGTGCCTGCCACGCGCGCGCCATCCAGCACGGCAACGACTGGGCAGACCCCGTTCGAGAAGGGCTATCCCCTGGCAACCGAGGCTTACGCCAGCTACTACCGGGGCGAGATGGCACTGGCCGAGCAACAAGCCGAACAGGCCTACCGCATCGACCCGAGCCAAGGTACCTGGGCCATGTTGTGGGTGGACTCGCTGGAGGCCCAGGGCAAGGCGGACGCCGCCCTGCAGGCGCTGCAGGCCGCGGTGGACCTTGGCGCCAAGAACATCACCGATCTGGAAGCGCGCAAGCTGCGCATCAAGCGGGCGCAGGCGGTCGCGCCGGCGCAGGCCGGTTACAAAGCGATGATGGAGTTCCGCCCTGCCGATGCGGTGGAGCCGGCGCGCGAAGCCGTCGCGCTTGCACCGGAGTCGGCCAGCCATCGCCTGTTGCTGATGACCGCGTTGATGCTCAGCGGCCGGCTTGAGGAAGGCGTACAAGCGGCCACCGACGCCATCACCAATGACGGGGAGGACACCAACGCACTGGTGCTGAGGGCTTACATGCTGCAGCGCCTGGGGCGCGACGCCGGCGCCAACGCGGACTACGACCGCGCGCTGGCGCAGGACTGGCTGGATGAGCAACAGCTCCACAACATCCGCCTGCTGGCTGTGGATGCGGCACTGGCGGCAGGGGATGCGGCGCGTGCCAACCACCTGCTGGACGCCATGGATGCTACCGACGCGCAGGTGGTGAGCCGGCGTGCCGCTGCCGGCAAGCGCTCGCTGGCACGCGCGCTTGACGCCACAGCCTACCCGCCGCCGCTGCAGGCTTGCCGCGATACGCCCTATGGCACGCAGTGCGAGATGCAACCGACCGATCAGGTGCCGGAGACCCCGGCCGCGCGTGCTTACGCTGCCTATGGCCGCCAGCAGTGGGGCGAAGCCATCGAGCAGGCGGAGTTGGCGGTCAAGGCCGCACCGGACGATCCGGCCATGCAGCGCCTGCTGACCGCCACGTTGTCGGCCGGCGATGCCGGCCAGCGTGCCGAGGCCGTGCAACGTTTGAATGCCGGCCTGCAGAAGGAGCCGGACAACGTCGACATGTTGATGCAGCGTGCCAACCTGCACCAGCGTGCCGGCGAGGCCAGCCTGGGCCTGGCCGACCTGGAGGCGGCTGCGGCCACCGGCAAGGCGCCGCCGACCATCGGCCTGGACCAGGCCTATGCCCGCGCCGGCATGGGGGCCAGCGAACGTGGCGAGGCCTCACAGCAGATCCGCGAGGCCTTGCACGAGGCCGATCAAGGCAACTTGTCCTTGACCCCCGAGCAGCGCCGCTATGCGCGCAGTTCGTTGACCGAGCTGGAACGCCGTTGGGGCATCACGGCCAGCGTCGGCTGGCGTGGTGCCCGCCAGACCACTGCCACCTTGGGCGGCGCCGCATTGAGCACGCCAGGCGATGCCGCCTTCAGTTCGGTCGAAGCCTATTGGCGTCCGATTGCCTACCAGCCCAACATCGAGCTCTACGGTCGCCTGACCAATGTGCTGTATGACGGTGGTGGCCGTTACGAAACACTGCGCAACGTCGATCCGTGCACCGGCCAGGATCTTGGCGGCGTGGATCGCACGCAGGGTGGCGCCACCACCCGTACCGCGACCGGCTGGCCCAGTAGCATCGCCGCTCTTGGTGCGCGTTTCCGGGTGCCGGGCACTGGCCTGGGCTTTGGCATCGAGCGCCGCCAGTTCATCGGTTCGGCCAACCGTCATGGCGGCCTGTACGCACAGTCCGCGGCCGAGCAGTGCCGGTTGTCGCAAACCGTGTTGACCGGTGAAGGCGTGCAGGGGCGTTACCAGCTGGACGACAGCGCCGGCGGCTGGATGACCTACCTGTCCTATGGTTGGTACCACGGTGCTGCCACCGGCCCGGATGATCGCAGCTGGCCGAGCATGCAGTTGTACGCCCAGGGCGGTTATGCCTGGAGCAACAATGACGCCGATTTCCATGTGCAACGCATCGCCACTACCGGCCTGCCGGCCGAGGAGCTGCGTTCAAGCGGCCAACTCAAGCGCAGCCAGCTGTTCGCTTCCAGTGAATTCCGCTATGGCTGGAGTTTCCGGCCGCATACCGCCAGTGACAACTGGACGCTCAATCCCTTCGCCGTGGTCGGTGCCGATTGGTACCGGCAGCGCGACCGCGCACAGGGCGTGGTGTACCCGGATGGTTCGCGGCAGCGCTTCCGCCTGGCGGCCGAGGACGGTGATCTGGCGCTGGGCGCCGGTGTCGGTTTCGCGGTACGCCGGGTGTTCCGCGAAGACAACCTGCACGGCCCGCGTTCCTCATTCGACGCCAGCGTGCAGTACCGCTTCGCACTCAATGGCGACCAGGCCGAACGTAACCGTGGCCTGTTCGTCAACGTAACCCTTTCTTACTAAGCCGAAAGGCTGCATGGGAAACCCAAGCATGAGCACAACCGGATGGATCAAACAGGTCGGCGCAGGTCTCGCGTTGACAGTAACGATGGCTATTGCGTCGGCGCAGCAGGCCCCGCACTCCGACGTGGTGATCGTCGGCAAGGACGGTTGGTTGTTCCCGGCCTGGGGCAGCCTGAGCGAGGTGGACACCACCGGTGTGCAGGCGGCCACCGCCTTGATCGCCGAAACCCAGCAGGCCCTGGCCGCGCGTGGCGTGCGCCTGGAAGTACTGGTGCTGCCGGACAAGGTGACCTTCTACGAAGATCGCCTGCCCGAAGGCCGTGTCGTCAGTGATGCGGTGAGGAAGCGCTATGACGTCATCCTGGGTTCGCTGCAGGCAGCCGGGGTGGATGCACTGGACGCGCGCAAGGTATTGGCCGATACCCGCGCTGCGGGCAAGGACGTGTTCTACCGCAGCGATCAGCATTGGACCCAGCCCGCCGCCGATGCGGTGGCCGATGCCGTGGCTGCGCGCATCAAGCAGAAGGTACCGGTGCTGGCCGGCGAGCCTGGCACCGGCATGGCGCTGGGCAGTGAAACCCGCGAGCGCCGCTATGGCGATCTGGCCGAGTTGTTCCTGGACCCTGCCGCGCGCAGCGCCGTTGGCCGCGATACCTTCGTGGTGCGCCGCGCCGCCGAAGGCCAGTCGCTGCTGGATGACGGCAAGGCACCGGTGCATGTCACCGGCCACAGCATGGTGCAGGCCTATTTCGGCTTCCCGCAGAAACTTTCCAACGCCATCGACCGGCCAGTGACGGTGAACTGGAAATCGGGCAACGTCGGGCCATGGGTGGTGCTGCTGGACTACCTGGAATCGGCGGACTTCCGCGACAACCCGCCGCAGGTGCTGGTGTGGCAGATGTTCGAGCCGGTCTACGGCTTTGGCCCGTCGGCGCAGGGGCAGTGGGACAACGCCTCGATCATGAGCAACGCACAGTGGCAGCAGCGCCTGCACAAGGCTTTGGGGCACTGAGCCGATGAATGTCCGTCCTGGTGCGCCGGCTCCGCTGCCGGCGCCAGCTCCGCCGCGCGCGCACCGTGCCAGCGCACTTGTCATCACGCTGCTGCTGCTGGTGGGGCTGTGCGCGGGCGGCTGGATGCTGGCCAAGGCGCAGCTGCCGGCCGACAAGCTGGCACCGGCGCAGTGGGCCGATGGTGCCGCTGGCAAGGCCATCAATGACGCTCTGAAGCTCCCGGGACAGGCGCATGCCGATACCTGGAACGCGGCACTGCGTTACCGGCTGCTGGGCGACACCGGCGCACAGGTGGCGCTGGGTTGCCCGGGATGGTTGTTCTACCGGGATGGCCTGCGCCCGCAACCCGGTGCCGGCAGCACGGCGTTCGCCGAGCGCATCAGGCTGATGCAGCACTGGTCGCAGCAACTCAAAGCGCAGGGTGTGCAGCTGCTGGTGGTGGCGGTGCCGGACAAATCACGCATCGAGCAGGCACACAGTTGCGGCCTGCGCTACTCCGCGCCCATGCGCGAGCGTTACGGTATGTGGCAGGACGCTCTGGCGGCAGCCACCGTGCCTTATGTGGACCTGCTGCCGGTACTGCATGCCGGTGACGTGCCGGTGTTCTTCAATACCGACGTGCACATGAACCGGATGGGCGCGCAGCGCGCAGCCGACGCCGTGGCTGCACGCGCGTTGCCGCTGCTGGGCGGGCCGGGTGGCCAGGCTTTCGAGCAGGGGCCCCTGAGTGCGCCCAAGCCGCGCATGGGCGATCTGATTGTCCTGGCCGGGCTGGAGCACGCGCCGCCGGCGTGGCGTCCGGCGCTGGACCAGGAGCCGGAACAGGTGATCACGCCACTGCGTGGCGGTGGCCTGCTGGACGAGACACCGCCGGTGGAGGTGCTGTTGCTGGGCAGCTCCAACGGCCGCCGCAGCCTGTTTGGCGAGCGGCTGGGCAATGCGCTGGGGCGGGAGGTATGGAACCAGAGCATGGATGGTGGGCAGTTCTCCGGCGCCTTGCTGGCGGCCTGGCCGCAACGCCAGCAGTGGCCGCCCAGCCTGAAACTGGTGATCTGGGAATTCTCCGAGATGGCGCTGTCCTTGCCGTTGACCGACGGCGAGCAGGCGGCATTGGCCGATATCGACTGAGCGCCTGACGACGATGCTGTTCAACTCCTTCCTGTTCCTGCTGATCTTCCTGCCCATCGCCTTGGGCGTGCATTACCTGCTGGGCGCATTGCAGCCCAGGCTGGCGGCGCTGTGGCTGTGCGTGGCCTCCCTCCTGTTCTACGGCTGGTGGAACCCGCAGTTCGTGGTGCTGTTGTCAGGTTCCATCCTGTTCAACTACCTGGTCAGCCTGGCCATCCTGGGGTTGGCCAAGCGGCCGCGCCTGCAGATGCTGGTGACGGGCCTGGGTATCGCGGCTGACCTGTTGCTGCTGGTGCACTACAAGTACTTCGCGGCGATGGTGAACTTCGTCCACGACCTGGGCTTCGCGGTCGGGCCGATGGATGCGCTGATCCTGCCGCTGGGCATTTCGTTCTTCACCTTCACCCAGATCGGCTACCTGCTGGACTGCCGCGCGGGTGTGGTCAACGACCGCAGCCCGTTGAGCTATGTGCTGTTCGTGACCTTCTTCCCGCACCTGATCGCCGGCCCCATCCTGCACCACAAGGAGATGATGCCGCAGTTCAGCAAGCCGGAAACCTATCGCTTCCACGCCGACAACCTGTCCGTCGGCGGCATGTTGTTCGTCATCGGGCTGGCCAAGAAGGTATTGCTGGCCGACAGCATCGCGCCCTATGCCGATGCCGGTTTTGCCAGCACCGGCGAGCTGCAGTTCTGGGGGGCGTGGGCGACGGCCACCAGCTATGCACTGCAGCTGTATTTCGACTTCTCCGGCTACTCGGACATGGCGCTGGGGCTGGCGCGGATGTTCGGCATCCGCTTCCCGCTCAACTTCAATTCGCCTTACAAGGCGACCAGCATCATCGACTTCTGGGCGCGCTGGCATATCACCCTCACCCGTTACATCACCGCCTACCTGTACTACCCGGTGGCGATGGCGGTGACCCGCTGGCGCAGCCGCCACGGCCGCCCCAATGGGCCGGGCGCGGTTGCCACGCCGGGCGGCTTCGCCTCGATGATCGTGCTGCCCACGGTATTTGCGATGGGCCTTGCCGGTATCTGGCACGGTGCCGGCCTGCAGTTCCTGATCTTCGGCCTGCTGCATGCCGCGTACCTGGCCATCAACCATGCCTGGCGCATTTTCCGTGGGGGTCGCGGCCCGGCGGCCAAACGCAGCACCAGCCGCCTGCAGCAGGTCGGTTACCTGCTGCTGACCTTTGCCGCGGTGCTGGTGGCACAGGCCTTCTTCCGCGCCGATGGCGTGGCCCAGGCATGGCAGCTGGTGCAGGGCATGGCCGGCGTGCGCGGTTGGGAAGGCATGGAAAACCTGGGCTACCTGGCCGGCATGGGGCTGGCCGATGGCTGGCGCCTGTTGGTGGGCCATCACGTGCAGGTGCTGTACGTGGCGGTATTGCTGGCCATTGTCTGGCTGGCACCCAACGCCCACCAGATCATGGGCGTGTACTCGCCGGCGTTGGCCAAGCCGGACCCTGCCGCACGCAGCTGGATGCGTTGGCAGCCTAATGTGGCATGGCTGCTGGTGATGCTGGGCATGCTGCTGGTGTGCCTGCTGAACCTGCACAAAGAATCGCGTTTCCTCTATTTCCAGTTCTAACGAAAAGGTGCAAGCAACATGGACATGCAGACCCTGCAGAACCAACTGATCGATACCGTCGAAGCCGTGATCGGCGTGCGCGTGCAGGCCGACGAGTACATGGAGTCGCTGTTTGACTCGATGTCCAAGGTGCAGCTGATGGTGGAGGTCAAGGACCGCCTGGGCGTGACCCTGCCGGTGGACGAAATCGACGCGCTGGTCGAGTCGGTGCAGGTGCTGGCCGACTACGTCGCATCGCGCCAGAGCGCCTGACACCTCGCCACGGGAGCGGCAGCCATGCGTTTCGATTTCGATCAATGCCAGTTCGTGGAATGCGAAGTGGCCACCACCGCGCCAGCGCTCTACAGCAGTGCGGGAGTGATGGATTGGGGCAGCCTGCAGGCAGCCACTGATGCCTGGGTCGAGCGGGCGCGGGCGGCCGGGGTCGCACCCGGCCACGCACTGGTGATCAGTGGCCACAAACAGGCCGCGTTCGTCGTGGCGATGCTGGGCTGCCTGCGCATGGACGTGACGTATGTGCCGGTGGACACCATCAATCCGGCTGCACGGCTGCACAAGATCACCCAACTGGTACATGCGGCTGCCGTGTATGACGCCGCCGCCGATGCGTTCCTGCCGGGCGCGGAACAACCAAAGCCATTGGTCGAGCCCGGCCTGGCCTACATCATGTTCACCTCCGGCAGCACCGGCGATCCCAAGGGTGTGCAGATCGGCCGTGACAGCGTGGCGCTGTTCACCGGCTGGATCCGGGATTGCCTGGCCTTGGGGCCGGCACCTGCCTTCATGAACCAGATGCTCTTCAGTTTCGACTTCTCGCTGTTTGATCTGTGCGGAGCGTTGGGGTTGGGGGGCAGCTGCGTGCTGTGCCCGCGCGAGGTGATCGCCGACAGCGCCCAGTTCATCGAGCACCTGCGTCAGGCGCAGGTGGCGGTGTGGGCATCCACGCCATCGTTCGTGCGCCAGCAGATGCTCAACCCGCTGTTCAATGCCGAGCATCTGCCGGCGCTGCGCGTGTTCGTGTTTGGCGCCGAGTCATTGACGTCACGCGTCGCCGAGGAGCTGTGGGCGCGCTTCCCGCAGGTGCGCATCATCAATTCCTACGGCCCGACCGAAGCGACCTGTTCCACCACCTGGGTGGAGATCGATCCGGCGCTGCGCGCGGCCGCTCCCAATCCGTTTCCGATTGGTGTCGGCAAACCCTATGCAGAGGTGTTCATCGATGGCGGTGAGATCTGCATGGCAGGTGACCATGTGATGCGCGGCTACCTGGAACGTCCGGACCTGGATGCCGGCGTGCTGTTCCAGCACAACGGCAAGCGCGCCTACCGCAGCGGTGACCTCGGCGACATGGATGCGCTGGGCAGGGTGTATTTCCGTGGACGCAAGGATGACCAGATCAAGCTCAACGGTTACCGCATCGAGCTGGCCGAGGTGGACGCGGTGCTGTCGACCCTGCCCGGGGTGATTGCGGGTGCCACCGTGGCAATGCGCCGGCCGGATGGCACCCTGGTGCGGATGGTGGGTTTTGTCGAACTGGCCGAGCCGGGCGAGGGCGCGGTGCAACCGCTGCCGCCCGCGCTGCAGGATTGGAAGGCACTGCTGGCCGAGCGGGTGCCACCGTACATGATTCCGTCCGAGCTGCTGGCGGTGGACAGCTTTCCATCCACCATCAGCAACAAGGTTGACCGCAAACAATTGGAGCAGCGCTACGCACTGGCGCGCACGCTGCGTACGCAGGAGCCGAAATGAAGATCACATCCCCGATGCTGCTGATGAGCGCAGCCCTGGCACTTTCCCCTTTCTGTGCTGTGGCCCAGCATGCGCCCGCCGAAGGCCGCCTTGCGCAGTTGTATGCTGCGCGCCCGCCCGCCGGCTCCGCTTTCGTGCGGGTGGTGAATCCGGGTGCCAGCGCGCAACGTGTTGCCGTTGGTAGCGGCGCCGAGCAGAGCATCGGGCCCGCGCAGCGGGCAACACGCTACGCCATCGTTGAAGGTGGCAAACCCTTCAACCTGCGCGTGGCCGGTGCCGCCCGCAGCCAGCCTGCGGTGGCCGCTGGCAGTTTCACCACCCTGGTGTTGAACCCGGCTGGCGCCGCACGGCCGCTGCAGGTGATCGCCGATGGCGCCGGCAACACCGATGCGCTCAAGGCCGAGATCCGCTTCTACAACCTGGCGGCCAGCTGCCCCCAGGCCAAACTGGCGATGGCCGGCAACGGCACGGCGGTATTCAACGCGGTGGCCGCTGGCACCGGCACCGCACGTGCGATCAACCCGGTCAAGGCAAGCCTTGTGGCCGGCTGTGGTGGTCGCGACAGTGCACCCTTCGCCTTGCCCGCGCTGCAGCCAGGCGACCGTTACAGCCTGTTCCTGACCGGCAGCGCCAGCGCGCCGGTGCTGCAGGGCCAGCCTGCCACCACCGATGCCGTGGGCCGCTGAGCAATGTCGGTGCGCAGCGTTTTCCGCGAGGACCATGAGTTGTTCCGCGCGCAGGTACAACGTTTCATCGCCGAGCAGATCCTGCCGCACTACGATCGCTGGGAACGCGAAGGCATCACCCCGCGCAGCCTGTGGCGCGCGGCCGGTGCGGCCGGCCTGCTCAACTGCCAGTTGCCTGAGCCTTATGGCCTGGGCGGGGACCAGGGCCATGCGGCCTGTGTGATCGAGGAGCTGGCGCGCGCCAACTGCCTGGGCATTGGTTTTTCAATCCACTCGGACATGGTGTCGCCGTACCTGTTCCATTACGGCAGCCCGCGCGTGCGCGACACCTGGTTGCCGGCCATGGCCAAGGGCGCGGCCATCGGTGCCATCGCCATGACCGAGCCCGGGGCCGGCAGCGACCTGAAGGCGATCCGCAGCCGTGCCGAGCTGCGCGGTGACCACTACCTGCTCAACGGCCAGAAGACCTTCATCACCAACGGCGTAAATGCCGATGTGGTGGTGGTGGCGGCCACGGTCGCGCCGGAGCTGGGTGCGCGCGGGCTGACGCTTTTCTGCGTGGACATGCGCCTGCCCGGCGTCAGCAAGGGGCCGCCGATGGCGAAGATCGGTCAGCATGCGCAGGACACCGCCGAGCTGTTCTTCCAGGATGTCCAGGTGCCGCTGGACTGCCTGCTGGGCGAACCGCAACGCGGCTTTGATTACATGGCCGAGCAGTTGGCGGGTGAGCGCCTGGCCATTGCCCTGCGCGCAGCCGCCTCCGCCGAAGGCATGCTGGCGCAGACCCTGGATTACGTGCGCCAGCGCAAGGCGTTCGGGCGCCACCTGATCGATCACCAGAACACCCGTTTCGTGCTGGCCAGCGCCGCCTCGCGGCTGGCCATGCTGCGCGCCTTCCTGGACCAATGCCTGGGCCAGCAGATGCAGGGCACGCTGGATGCGGACACTGCGGCCATGGCCAAGCTCAACGCCACCGAGATCCAGGGCCAGGTGCTGGATGATTTCCTGCAGCTGCATGGTGGTTACGGCTATAGCAGCGAATACGGCATCGGTCGTGCGTGGGCCGACGCGCGTGCCTTGCGTATCTTCGGCGGCAGCAGCGAAATCCTGCGCGAGATCATCGGCCGCGCGTTGTAGCGGCTACAGGCGCCAGGCGCGCCGCAGCGCCTGCGCCTGCGGTGTGTCCTGGGTAAGCCAGGGCTCCAGCGCATACACCAATACATTGCCGGCGCCGCTGGCACGCGCCCACTCCAGCTGCTGCTGCACGCGCGCGAAGTCAGCGCTCTCACCGTGGAACTGGGTGCCATCGCCGCCGGCTGTCGGCAATTCACGGAACAGTTCGACGATGGCATCAAAGGCCACGCCACGCTGCTTGAACAAGGCCAGCAGCGGCGCCAGCGCCAGGTGGTTGTCCTGGCCGGCCACGCCGATACCGTCCTGCACCATCGGCCGCAGGGTGGTGCCATCAAGTACCTGCTGCCACAGGCCGACCAGGCTGCCTTCGGTCTGCAGCCGGCTGAAATAGGTGGAAATGGCGCAGTCGCCACCGCGTGCGATCGCCGCCTGTTGCAGGTCGTGCAACCAGCTGACCAGCAACTGCAGGCGTGCCGGCTCGGCCCAGTGGTATTGCTCCAGCTCGTAGGGCAGGTACCAGCCGGCAAAGCGCCGCTGCCGGGTCAGGCCACTGGCGGCCAGCCAGTGGCGCGCCCGCTGCAGGCTGTCGGCAAAAAAGCCACGCAGCTGCGCCTCATCGCCACCGATGGCCTGCCACCAGCGTTGCTCGAACGGCAGGCCCACCCGCACATTGATGCCGGCATGGTCGGCGGCATTGAACAGCATGGCAAAGCTGGCATCGGACAGTTGCCAATCGCCCTCCGGGCCGCCGAGGATGCCGCTCCATTGCACAACCAGTTGGCGGCAGCCGGCGCGCTGGGCCAGTTTCATCGAGCGCTGCCAGTCCGCTGCGGTCCAGTTCTGGTGGTCAAGCCAAGGCTGCAGGAAGGTGCCGTCGACCTGTTCCGGTAGCGAACAGCCCGGCAGGCCGGCCAGCGCCGCCAGGGTCGGGGCCAGCAAGGCGGCCTGCAACAGGCGCCGGCGGCTGTAGGAAACGGGCGGGGTAGCGGTCATGGGTACGCAGGCGCCGTGGGCGGGGACACCTACATGATCCCAGAGCCTGCCCCGGTTGTGCAGCATGGAAGGCCACAGCCACTGTCCGGTTCAGCACCGCGTGGCTGGCCCTCACCTGCGCGGCCGGCTGCGGCCACGCAGGTGGGCGGGGCATTTACAGGTAATTGATCGCAACCAGGTAGCTGCCATAGAGAGGATGCTGGGTGGTTGCCAGGTTGTAGTGCTGCGAGAACTGCCTGATGTCTGCCTGTGCAGGCGGCATCAGCACATCCTGCTCCAGCACACGGCTGCTGGTATGCAACGCGACGGTGTCACCGGTATCCAGTGACACCACGCTGACCGTGGCCCCTTGTACCGCACGCGAACAATCGTCCAAACGCAATTGCTGATCTGCTTCGACAAACCCGGCCGCGCATACAGGGTCGGAAATGCGACCACTGAAGCTGATCGTGCCGCCGTCGGCGTGTGCCAGGGCGGCAATCGAAAACAATGCAACGCCTGCAAAGAGAGAACCAATCATGGCCGCGCTCCTCGTTTGGGGATTTCAGTAGGCGCTCGCATGTCGTGTTGTGAAAGGGGCAAAACATCGTTCTGCCCGCAGCCATCACGCAGCGAAAGTGATCGATTTCATGTTGTTGTGTGACACGTTTTGAAGTGTCTTCCGGCGTTGATTGTGTGCCTGCGTTACATGGGTACAGAAGAGCGGATGAACCTGCTGTTCGGTTTCGCGGCCCACTGTGGAAATTGCTGACATCTGCGTCTAAGCAAGTGTGCGGCGCCAATTCGCAATTTTTGTGGAGAACATCACATTTGCGATTGCTAACGTTCGCACCCAGACCTGACAGGGAAGCGTCTGGTCGCATGCAGGAGGTGAGACGGGAACGGTCCTGGAACCATGCCATTCCATGTTTCGAATCCAAGAAGTCATTCCAATCACTAGGGCAAGGTAAACGCAATGCGCACTATCAATATCCTCGCAGCACTGGCGCTGGTCGCCGCTCCGTTCGCCGCAAATGCCGTCGATGGCACCATCACCTTCAATGGTGAAATCACCGACAAGACCTGCACGGTAAGCACGCCGCAGGGCAAGGACTTCGCTGTCACCCTGCCGACCGTGGCAGCAAGCGCGCTGGCTGCTTCCGGCCAGGTGGCCGGCCGTACCCCGTTCTCGATCGCGCTTACCCAGTGCGATGCAGGTGACGTAGCCACCTACTTTGAGCCGGGTGCCACCGTTGACCTGGCCAGCGGCCGACTGAACAACACCGCCGCCACCAACGCCGCCGCCCAGGTGAAGCTGCAGCTGCTGGGCAGCAACAGCCAGGTGATCCCGGTGGTTGCCGCGGGTGCGGGCAGTGCGCAGACCAATTCGCAGTGGGCGACGGTGGCTGCGGATGGCTCGGCCAACCTCAACTACTTTGTCGAGTACTACGCCACTGGCGCCGCCACCCCGGGTGAAGTCACCAGCAGCGTGAAGTACACGATCATCTACAACTGATCCGAGCTGCCCTTGCCCCGATCGGCATAGCCGATCGGGGACGTTGAATGTCCCAATGCAGTGACCGCAATGAAACCAAATCTGTCCAAGGCGCTGTTGGCGGCAGCGTTGTTGCTTGCCTGCGGCCAGCAGGCCATGGCCGGTATCGTGATCAGTGGTACACGCGTCATCTACCCGGCACAGTCGCGGGAGATCACCGTCCAGGTGCAGAACGTGGGCGATGGCCCGTCCCTGGTCCAGGCATGGATCGACAGCGGTGATCCTGAGCAGACCGCGGAAAGCACCGATGCTCCGTTCGTGCTGACACCACCCATTGGGCGTGTGGAACCCGGCAGGAGCCAGGCGCTGCGGGTCATCTTTACCGGCAAGCAGTTGCCGGTGGATCGCGAGTCGCTGTTCTGGTTGAACGTGCTGGATGTGGCGCCGTCGCCGCAGGCCAGCGCCGAGGAGAAGAACTACCTGCAGGTCGCCTTCAGGTCAAGGATCAAGCTCTTCTACCGCCCGCAGGGGTTGCCTGACAACGCCAATGACGCCGCTGCCAAGCTGCGGTGGCGGCGGGTGGGTGCACAACTGCAGGTCGACAACCCGACGCCTTACCACGTGACGTTGGCAGAGGTGCATGCGCTGGCCGGAACCGCCAGTACGGTGGTCGAGGACAAGGGAAAGATGGTGGCGCCGTACCAGCAGTTGCTGCTGGACGTTGCCGGCAGTGTCGAAAAGGTGCGCTTCGTCAGCATCAACGATTACGGCGGGCGCGTGGAGCGGACCATCAGCCTGGATGCAGGTGGCTAGCAGCCACGTACCGGCGAGGCAGCGCTATCGGGTGCAATCGTTCTTAAGGAAAAGAGTGTGATTGAGCGTCATCTTTCATCATCGATCCGGAGGTGCCTGGTTGCTGACGCGCGGGATCGCGGCGTTCTTGTTCCGTTGCTGCTGTTTGCTGTCGGCTTGTTGCTGACGCAGCGCGCATCCGCTGCCCCGGGGCCAGCCCCCGAGCCGTCACCGAATCTGGGTGAGCAGATATTGCAGGGCCAGAATGGCCAGACGCGGTTCAAGGCGCCGGAGTTCGCGGAGTTCGATTCCAATTTTCTTTCCGGGTCAGGCCAGAAAGTTGACCTATCCGTCTTTCGGAACGGCAACCCGATGGTCGCGGGCGACTATCGGGTCGATATCTATGTAAACGGCACCTGGCAGGGGCGCCGTGATTTACCGTTCCGCGCCAACAGCGCCGGTGAGGTGGGGGCGTGCATCGACCTGAAGTTGCTGGAAGAACTGGGGGTGGACACGGCCCAGTTGCCGGCAGGTGATGGGGCAACAAGTGACTGCCTGCAGGTGCAGGAACGCATGCGCGATGCGTTTGGCGTGTACGACAGCGGCAACCTGCGCTATGACCTGAGCATTCCACAGGCTTTCATCCGCCGCCAGGCGCGTGGCTACGTCAACCCGGACCTATGGGACCGTGGGGTCAATGCCGGCTATATCGGCTACAGCTTCAATGCCGTTGATGGACAGACCCGCGGCGCGTTCGGCAGCCGCAACCGAAGCGCCTATCTTGGCCTGAACATGGGGTTGAATGTAGGGGGCTGGCAGCTGCGCCAGAACTCCAGCCTGACCTGGAACGAAGGCGATGGATCGCATTGGCAACGGATCGATACCTATGCGCAGCGTGGCATCGCGCGCGTGCGCGGCCTGTTGACCTTGGGGGAGACGTACACCAATGGTGAGCTGTTCGATTCGATCGGCTACCGCGGCATCAGCCTGGCCAGCGATGACCGCATGTTGCCCGACTCCCTGCGTGGCTACGCGCCGGTGGTGCGCGGTATCGCCGAAACCAACGCACGGGTGGAGATCCGCCAGAACCAGCAACTGATCTATTCCAGCACGGTATCGCCGGGCGCCTTCGTCATCGATGATCTGTATCCCACCGGTTATGGTGGTGATATCGAGGTGAGCGTGATCGAGGCCGATGGCCGCGTCCGCAGTTTCAAGGTGCCGTTCGGCGCGGTGGCGCAGATGTTGCGGCCGGGGCAGGCGCGCTATGCATTCGCGGTTGGCCAGGTACGCAACGATACGCTGCTGGACAATCCCTGGTTGGCGCAGGCCACCTATCAGCGCGGTGTTGCCAACCGGCTGACCCTGTATGCAGGCAGCCTGCTCAGCCGGAACTACGGCGCGGTGCTGTACGGCGCGGGGTTGAGCACGCCGGTGGGTGCAATCTCGATGGATGTCACCCACGCACGCACCCGGCTGCGGGATGGGACCGATCACCAAGGCGCGAGCCTGCGCCTGAGCTACAGCAGCCAGCTCGCGTCGCTGGGGACCAACGTGACCCTGGCGGCGTATCGCTATTCCACGCGCAGCTATTTCAGCCTGCAGGACGCGCTGGCCGCCAACGACGCCATAGAGCGCGGATTCGACACGCAGTTCTCCACCCGCCAACGCAGCCAGTTCCAACTGACCCTCAACCAACCCTTGGGCAGGCGCGCGGGGGCGTTGTACATCACCGGCTCGGTGCGGGATTTCTATGGCCAGCCCGGTACCAATACCCAGTACCAGTTTGGTTACAACAACAGCTGGCGGGCTATGAGCTTCGGTCTGTCGGCGATACGCACCGAGAACGGCTTCGGTGGCCCGCACGATACCCAGTATCTGCTGAGCATGAGCATGCCGTTGGGCCGCAGCAGCCGACCGATGTCGCTCAGTACCGACGTCGGCCTGCGCGATGGTGGCAGCGGGCGTGACAGCGGCCTGCGCTATGGCAGCAGCCGTGTCGGCATCACCGGCAGCGCCGGTACTGATAACAACATCAACTACGGGTTGACCCTCACCGATGCGCGTGATGCGGACACCAGTGCCGTTGCCACTGTCAGCTATCGAGGGCGCTACGCCACGCTGGACGGCTCCTATGGCTACTCGGACAGCTTCCGCCAGTTGTCCCTGAGCGCCAGCGGCAATGTGGTTGCCCATGCCGGCGGCATCACCTTTGCACCTTACCGCGGTGAAACCATGGTGCTGGTACAGGCACCCAACGCACAGGGGGCGGCGGTGCTCAATGCACCCGGACTGCGCGTGGATGGGCGCGGCTATGCGGTGGTGCCCTATGCGTCACCTTATCGGCTGAATGCCGTGACCTTGGATCCGGCCGGCATGGCCCAGGACGTGGAGCTGGAGAGCAGCAGCCAGTCGGTGGCGCCCTATGCCGGCGCGATCAGCCTGATGCGCTTCCAGACCCGCAGCGGACGGGCGTTGTTGATCAGTGTGCGAGGCGCAGCGGGACAATCGCTCCCCTTGGGAGCCGCAGTCAAGGATGAGCAGGGGCAGTTGGTTGGCCTGGTTGGGCAGGGTGGGCGTCTGTATGTGCGTAGTGAGCACGACAGCGGCCGGCTGCAGGTTGAATGGGGCGCGCAAGCCTCGCAGCGTTGCGTGTTCGACTATCAGGTGCCGGCCGTTGCTGGGCAGGACCAGCTTGGAATAACTTCTATGGAGACGGTATGTCGGTGATCCATCCAAGGGGACGCTTGCTTGTTGCTGCCGTGCTTGCAGTGTTGGGAACTGCTTGTTTCCAGCATGCTTCAGCCAACTGCGTTTTGAATCCGTTCGTGAGCTTCTCCGCGCAGAATATCGACGTCGATCTTGGCGAAATCAGTGTTCCTTCCAGCTTGCCGGTTGGTGGCGTATTTCTCACACGCAGCTACAACATCAACCAGAAGAGTTCGACCACTTTCCTCTGCGATCTGTGGGGGCCAAACAGTTCTTCATTGGTTACTTATCAAGCCAGTTTCAATGGCTATGTTTCAGGTGTGCCGGGCGGTCTTATCACTGCGGTACCCGGGATCGGGATCAGGATCACGCAGACAGCGACGGATTACAGGGGAATATTGGGCTCGTTCCATTACACCGGTGACATAGACTATCGGCTTGGGCAGGCGTTGGGTGTTCCGGCATCCAACGTAGTCATCGAGTTGATCAAAACCAGCACTACGGTGGGTAGTGGAAAAATCGGAAGTGACGGACTTTTCGCAGCGCAGCTGATGAATAATGCAAGAATTCCCATGGTCACCTTGAACCTCCGTAACGGGGGCGCAATCATCAAGCCGCCTACCTGTGAGGTCAGTGCTGGCAGCAAGAACATCGCGGTGAATTTTGGCCCGGTGGCGAGCGCTGCGTTCTCTGGAGTTGGGGCCATTGCCGCGAATCGGGACTTTGATATCGCGCTTGATTGCCAGAGCTCCAATGTAGCCAATGCCACGGTGGGGATTCGTGTGGATGCGCTTCAGGATGCTTCGAATTTTGCCGGGGCGCTACCCTTGGCTGCCGCTGCGGATGCAGCCTCTGGCATTGCGATTCAGATGGTACGCCGCGAAAGTCAAGGCGAACAGCCCGTGCGTTTCGGAGAAAATATCGTGCTCGTGACCGGCGCCATGAACGCAGGTAGGTTGGTTCTGCCACTGCGTGCCCGTTACATCCAGACGCGGGCGGGTACGGTGCTTCCTGGCAAAGCGGCTGGTTCGGCGACGTTTACCATCCAGTACAACTGAAGAAATCGGTTCTTCCGGACAGCTTTATTGCCAACTATCTGGCGTAACTGTGCCGCTGGATATTCCGCAGCGCTTGGGTATGTAATAGCTTCATCGAAGACGCATGACTGCATGCCAGTTTGCGAGGCATCCGCATCGAAGGAATGAATTCGATGCGTTTTTCATGTCCCGCTTGGGTGCGTTAGCTGATGCGCGCGTTGGGCGGTGTAGCCAGGGCGGCGCCAGGATGCTGGCAAAACCATCGCGCTTGAGTGGTAGCAATAGCAAATGGAGGTGCTTGCCTATGGATTCAGTTCCGCCGATGCAGTTTGCATCGGTCCCCTGACTTGTCTGCGGGCCCCACGACAGATGCGCCGGCTGCTGTGCCGTCGGCGAAGGCATAGGGTGTCAGCGCTGAGGCCTTGCGCGCTGGCGATTTGACCCGCTGCCAACGATGATGCAGGGAGGCTGTCTGTGCTGCATTCGCGCCAGCCTGTGCATGCGTAAGTGATACCTGTTGAACATGTTCTGCCGCGCTGGGTGTACAGCGGGGGCAGCGCAGGCTTGTTTGTAATCAACAGCGACGCCCCGTGGATCGGGGCGTTGCGTTTGACGTTGCGGCATCGCTGATCAATTGCCCGCATCGCGGCTGCGCTGCGGGCTTTCACGATGATGGAGGCAATATGTCATCGATTCAGAGACGTGTCCGTGCATGGCGGGCACCCGTTGTGGGCATGGTGGGCTGGGTACTGCTGCCGGCGGCACATGCCGCGTGCACGTTGAATGCGGGTGCCTTCGTACCGCAGGACGTGCAGATGGACATGGCGCAGGTTGTCATCCTGCCCAGCGTGCCGGTAGGGGCGGTGATCAAGGAACTGGTGGCGGCCATCAACCAGCGCGACCGTATTGGCCGGTGCAGCGGGGGAGGCAGTGCCATTGGCCGGTTCATCAATGCCGCACAGCAGCAGCTTGTGCCGGGTTTCAGCAATGTCTATGCCACCGATGTGGCGGGTGTGGGCATACGTGTCTACCGCGACTCGGGCACGGTGCAAAGCTATTACCCGCATACCTTGTTGGTTGGGGCAACCGATGCGGCGAGCCTGGCCGGTGGTACGTTCCGGGTAGAGCTGATCAAGACGGCGCAGGCAACCGGGTCGGGACCGATTGCACCCAGTGGGCGCTTCACCACTTACTATCTTGATGGCGACGGCCCGATCAAACCTGTGCTGGTATCCACGTTTCGCGGGACGGGCACGACGGTGGTCAGTGCAACCTGCGCCGTGCAAGCAGGCAGCCGCAATATCGTGGTCGCGTTTGGCGCGGTGCCTGCAAGCACCTTCACCGGGGTGGGCAGCCGAGCGGACAATCGTGATTTCGATATCCGCCTGGACTGCCAGGGCGGCAATCTTGCGCAATACCAAAGCCTGATCGGCATCCGCCTGGACGCGTTGCAGGACAGTTCCAGCCTGCCCGGGGTGCTGCCGGTGACTGCCGCGGCCAATGCCGCCGCGGGTGTCGGAATCGAGCTGGTGCGGCGTGTGGGGGCCACCGAGAGCCCGCTGCGCTTTGCCGAGGCCATCAGCCTTGGCAGCACCGTGGTGGGTGCCAGCACGCTGAGCTTGCCGCTGCGTGCGCGCTACATACAGACCCGGGCCGGGAGGGTGATGCCGGGCAGGGCGGATGGGGCGGCAACCTTCACCATTCAATACAACTAGCGCTTCGCTACGACAGCGGTGCCCGGCCATCCTGACGATGGTGCGGGCACCGGTTGTGAAGGCCCGGTGGCTATTGGCATGGATTGACGCCCCTCCCGCAGGTCGTTCTATGATGCCTGCCTTGCCAAACAGGGGGCTGTGCGTGGGGATGCACGCCAACGAGATCTGTATCAATTGTGATCGCAGGGTTGCCGAGCCTGCGCAGAAGTACTGCCCCGGCTGTGGCCAGCCCACGCCGGTGCACCGCATCGATTGGCATTTCCTGGGCCATGAGCTGGAGCACAGCGTGCTGCACATGGACCGGGGCATCCTGTACTCGCTCAAGCTGCTGATGCTGCAACCCGGCCGGCTGTTGCGCGACTACATCGAGGGGCGGCGCGGCAACCAGGTCAAACCGCTATTGCTGATCACGATGATGTCGGCGGCCGTGGTGTTGCTGAACAAACTGGTCAGCGGTGGCAGCCTGATGGACGGTGGCGCTTCCCAAGCCGTTGCCACGAACCAGGCGGTGCCCGTGCAGCTGCAGCACTTCATGCTGGCCTCGGCTGCGGTAGGGGAGTGGGTGAGTGGGCATTTCGCGGCTTTCACGCTGATGTTGCTGCCGATCGAGGCGCTGGTGTTCTGGTTGGTGTTCCGCCGCTTCAGCCGGTTGAACTACCCCGAATGGCTGGTGGTGACCACGCTGCTGACGGTGCAGACCTTCGTCATCTGGCTGCTGATGATTCCGCTGCACCGCTGGTTGCCCTTTGTGCAGTCGCTGGCGGGCTTGATGGGCATGATCTATGCCGCAGCGTCACTGATGCATTTCTTCGCCGCGCGTCCGTTGTGGTCCACGCTGTGGCGCACGCTGCTGGCGTTCGCCGTGTTCTCGGTGATCAGCTCGGTGCTGGTGCTGGGTGCAACGCTGGTGGTGATGTGGAGGGCGTGAGCCCCCCTCACCGCTGCGATCATTCCAACGCGTAGCGCAACACGAACAGGCCGGCCACCAGCCAGACGGCAGGGCGAACCTCGCGCCAGCGGCCGGTGCCGGCTTTCAATGCCGCGTAGGCAATGAAGCCGAAGGCCAGGCCATTGGCAATGGAATAGGTGAAGGGCATCGCCAACGCGCACAGCGCGGCGGGCACCGACTCGGTCAGGTCGTCCCACTTCACCTCCACCAGTTCGCGCAGCATCAGCCCGGCGACGAACAGCAGGGCGGGGGCGGTGGCATAGGACGGCACCATTTCTGCCAGCGGCGAGAACAGCAGGGCGGCCAGGAACAGCGCTGCCACCACCAAGGCGGTGAGACCGGTGCGGCCGCCAACCTGCACACCGGAGGCGCTTTCGGCAAAGGCGGTGGTGGAGCTGGTGCCCAGCAGCGAGCCGGCGACAATCGCGGTGCTGTCGGCCAGCAAGGCCCGGCCGAAGCGCTTCTTGCCATCGGCAAGGTTCAGCAGCCCGGCGCGCCCGATCACCCCGTACAAGGTGCCGGTGGCGTCGAATACTTCCACCAGCACGAACACCAGCACCACCTGCAGCAGCACCGCCAGCGGCGCGCCGCCGTCATGGTGCAGCAGGCCGGGCAGGTCCAGCTGCAGGAAGGTCGGGGCCAGGCTCGGCGGCAGCGAGACCAGGCCCTGGTACTGCACGGAGCCGATTGCCCAGGCTACGGCGGTGACCGCCAGGATGCCGATCAGGATCGCGCCGCGCACCTTGCGTGCTTCCAGAATGGCGATCAGCAGGAAGCCGCCCAGCGCCAGCAACGGCGGCGCGGTATTGAGCGGGCCCAGGGTGAGCATGGTGTCGCTGTTGGCGACAATGATGTTGGATTTCTGCAGCGCGATGATGGCCAGGAACAGACCGATACCGGCGACGATCGCCGAGCGCAGCGAGGCAGGAATGCCCGCCACCAGCCAGGCGCGGATGCCGGTGAGTGAAAGCACCCAGAACACCACGCCGGAAATGAATACCGCTGCCAGCGCCTGCTGCCAGGGCAGGCCGGCGGCACCGACCACGGTGAAGGCGAAGAAGGCATTCAAGCCCATGCCCGGGGCCATGCCGACCGGGAAGTTGGCGGCCAGCGCCATCACCGCCGACCCAATCGCCGCTGCCAGGCAGGTCGCCACAAATACCGCGCCGGGGTCCATGCCGGTGGTGCCGAGGATCTCCGGGTTGACGAAGACGATGTAGGACATCGTCAGGAAGGTGGTGATACCGGCCAGCACTTCGGTGCGGACGCTGGTACCGTGCTGTTGCAGTTTGAAGAGGTGGTCGAGCAGGGACATGGGGGAATTCCGTGGATTGCAGGCTGTGCCTCTCGCTGGGTGGGAGAGGGGGGCGAGAGCGGGGCTTTGCGCTTGCCTGTGATGCGTGGGCGAGCAGGACGTTGCCATCCCTTCTCCCGCATGCGGGAGAAGAGCCTGTCCCCGCGAAGGCGGGGATGCCCCGAAGGGGCGGATGAGGGGGAACTCCACCCGCTCTTCAGCTCTTTTAGCTTTTTTACAAAAACAAGCGATGCCAGTTTCTTGCGCAGAGCTTGCCCTCACCCCAACCCCCGCTCCGCGCCCCTGCCCTTGCGCTGGCGCAAGGGCGTTCGACAGGGGCACAAACCGATGGTTTGTAAACGCCCCTCTTTCACCCCGCAAGCGGGAGAGGGGCTCAAGCGGCGGCCATGCACTCTGGCGGCACCGCAAAAGCAGACGGCCGCACTGGGCGGCCGTCTGTCGGGTATTACTTCAGTGCCTTGAAACGCAGGCGCTTGGGACCGGCATCGTCGCCGAGGCGACGCTTCTTGTCCTCTTCGTACTCGCGGTAGTTGCCCTGGAAGAACTCCACGTGCGAGTCGCCTTCGAAGGCGATGATGTGCGTGGCGATGCGATCCAGGAACCAGCGGTCATGCGAAATGACGAAGGTGTTGCCCGGGAACTCCAGCAACGCATCTTCCAGCGCACGCAGGGTTTCGATGTCCAGGTCGTTGGACGGTTCGTCGAGCAGCAGCACGTTGCCACCCTGCAGCAGGGTCTTGGCCATGTGCAGGCGGCCACGCTCACCACCGGACAGCGAGCCCACCAGCTTCTGCTGGTCCTGGCCCTTGAAGTTGAAGCGGCCGATATAGGCACGCGACTGGATCTCGACACCATTGATGTTGAGGATGTCCAGGCCGCCAGCGATTTCCTGGAACACGTTGTGGTTGCCGGTCAGCGCATCGCGGCTCTGGTCGACGTAGGACAGCTTGACGGTCGGGCCGACCACGATCTCGCCCGAATCCGGCTTTTCCTGGCCGGTGATCATCTTGAACAGGGTCGACTTACCGGCACCGTTCGGGCCGATGATGCCGACGATGGCACCCGGCGGGATGATCATCGACAGGTTGTCGATCAGCAGGCGCTCGCCGAACTTCTTGGAGACATTCTTGAACTCCATCACCGAGTTGCCCAGGCGCTCGCCCGGCGGGATGAAGATTTCATTGGTCTCGTTGCGCTTCTGGTAGTCAACGCTCTGCAGTTCTTCCAGGCGGGCCAGACGGGCCTTGCCCTTGGTACGGCCACCCTTGGCGTTCTGCCGCGACCACTCCAGTTCCTTCTGGATCGCCTTTTGACGGGCCTTTTCCTGGTTGTCTTCCTGCTTCAGGCGCTCGTCCTTCTGCATCAACCATTCGGTGTAGTTGCCCTTCCACGGAATGCCGCGGCCGCGGTCCAGTTCCAGGATCCACTCGGCGGCGTTGTCCAGGAAGTAGCGATCATGGGTGACGGCCACCACGGTGCCGGTGTAGCGCGCCAGGAACTG
>NZ_DLJW01000019.1:0-48663 GCF_002477705.1 Stenotrophomonas sp. UBA7606
CTGAAGAACGACTACACCATCGCCATCGTCACCCACAACATGCAGCAGGCCGCGCGCGTGTCCGACTACACCGCCTTCATGTACCTGGGCGACCTGATCGAGCACGACCGCACCGAGACCATTTTCTCCAACCCCTCCAAGCAGCAGACCGAGGACTACATCACCGGTCGCTTTGGCTGAGGCTGGCGCAGGCGGACCGTACAGGGATCCGCTGCCCGCTGGACGCCTGGCCATGGACGGCCGGGCCGCACTCCGAAGCCAGATGTACGCCATGGACGGCAACGCAGCTCCGAACGAATGCAGTCCCACCCGAACAGTCTCCAGCGAGCATTCCATGAATCTTCCCAACGACCACATCGTCAAGAGCTATGACGAAGAGCAGCAGCGGCTGGTAGCCGAGATCGTGCGCATGGGCGAAATGTCCGTCGCGCAGCTCGAGGCCGCGCTGGACGTGATCGAACGCCGTGACGAAAAGGCCGCCCAGCGCATCGTCGCCAACGACGAAGCCATCGACCAGCTTGAGCAGCAGATCAGCCATGACGTGATGCGCCTGGCCCTGCGCGGGCCGATGGCCCGCGACCTGCGCGAGATCCTCGCCGGCCTGCGCATCCCGGCCGACATCGAACGCATCGGCGACTACGCCGCCAACGTCGCCAAGCGCTCCATCGCCCTGGCCGGCGTGCCGCCACTGCCGCAGATCCAGGGCCTGCGTGCCCTGGGCCGGCTGGCCGCACAGCAGGTACGGCGTGCGCTGGAGGCCTACCGTGACAACGACGCCGAAGCCGCACTCAGCCTGCGCGCCGACGACGCACGCCTGGACGCCCAGTACACCGCGCTGTTCCGCGAGCTGCTGACCTACATGATGGAAGACCCGCGCAACATCACCCCATGCACGCACCTGCTGTTCATGGCCAAGAACCTGGAGCGCATCGGCGACCACGCCACCAACATTGCCGAGAACGTCTGGTTCCTGGTGCACGGTGATGCGCCGCTGCCGCCGCGCGAAAAGCGCGACGAAACCAGCACCGTCGATCACGCCTGAGCCACCCCTGACCGGTTCGCATCGGTCCGCCACACCTGGTCGTGGCGGGCCGATACACGCCGGTACAAAGTGATACGCCCCGCTCGGCTTTTTTAATTCCGCATTCACGGAATTTTTCCGAGCATGGAACCCGTCCGCAGCACTTCCGCCGCGCACCGGGGAAACCCCATGAAGCGTATCGCCGCCACCGTCCTGAGCCTGTGCCTGCTGGCCTCTGCCAGCGCCTTTGCCGCCCCTGCGCAGGACCGCGATCGCGACCACACGCGTCGCGATGAACCGCAGCGCAGCAGCGCCCGGCACAACCAGGGCCACGCCAACAACGGCCCGGCAGCCACGGCCCACAACGGCAGCCGCCACGCCTCCAACAACAGCGCACACCACGCCCCGCGCAAGGGCGAACGGCTGCCGCAGCACCAGCGTGGCAACCGCGTCGCCGATTACAGCCGGCAAGGCCTGCACAAGCCCGGCCGCGGCAATGAGTGGCGCAAGGTCGATGATCGCTATGTCCTGGTGGCCGTGGCCACCGGCCTGATCATTGATATCGTCAACGCGCAGCGCTGAGCTCCAGTGCCGATGCACCGCAACGGGCCCATCATCGGCCCGTTGTCATTCCAACGATGGCAAGGTGGCGCCACGGCAGCGGTGGTCTTGTTAAGCTCCAGCCTCCCCCCGGCCCCTTCGCTACCGGAGCTATCCCTTGGCAAACGACATCCGCAAACCCGTCACCCTTGTACTGGGCGCCGCCCTGCTCGGCGGCATCGCCGCCCCCGCCTTTGCCATCACCGACCTGGCCCAGGGCTATGCCCTCGGTGCAAGCGCACAGACCCCGCCCACCGCTGAAAAGCAAGCCAGCACCACGCAGGCCGACGACACCGCCGCCAAGCACCACGCCGAAGGCAAATGTGGCGAAGGCAAGTGCGGCGCGGCCAAGACCGACAGCGCCAACAGCGATGCCAGCAAGGCGGCAACGGACAACGCCAGCACCGACAACGCCGCAGCGGCCGACAAGGCGCACGCCGAAGGCAAGTGCGGCGAGGGCAAGTGTGGCGGCAAGCACTGATCCCACCGTCGTCAGCGCGCGCGGCCCAGCCCCGGCCAGTGCCGGGCTGGGCCTGCGCCGCTCGCTGCTGGCCGAGCTGCAGCAGGCACCTGCCGGTGCATTCGACTTCCTCGAATGTGCACCGGACAACTGGATAGGCGTCGGCGGAGCCCTCGGCGAAGCCCTGCACACGCTCTCCCGCCGGCATCCACTCAGCTGCCACGGGCTGTCGCTGTCACTGGGCGGGCTGGCGCCACTGGACGTGGCCTTCCTTGAGCAGACCCGCCGTTTCCTCGACCAGCACCAGGTGGCGCTGTACAGCGAGCACCTGAGCTGGTGCAGCGACCAGGCGCAGCTGTACGAACTGCTGCCGTTGCCCTTCACCGCCGAAGCGGTACAGCACGTCGCCGCCCGCATCCGCCAGGCCCAGGACATCCTCGGCCGCCGCATCGCGGTTGAAAACGCCTCCTACTACGCCGTGCCCGCCGCCGACATGGATGAGGCAAGCTTCATCAACGCGGTGCTGGACGAAGCCGATTGCGACCTGCTGCTGGACGTCAACAACGTCTACGTCAACGCCATCAACCATGCTTACGATCCGCGCGATTTTCTGGCACGGCTGCCATCGCGGCGTATTGCCAGCTACCACGTGGCCGGCCACCACGACGAGACCGACGACCTGAAGATCGACACCCACGGCATGCCGGTGAAGAGCGATGTCTGGGCCCTGCTGGCCGATACCTACGCCATGCATGGGGTGCGCCCCACCCTTCTGGAGCGGGATTTCAATTTTCCGCCGCTGGCCGAACTACTGGATGAAGTCGGCCGCATCCGCCAGTTGCAGCAGGCTGCAGCCGCGCCATGAGCGATACCCTGCGCGAACTGCAGCAGGTATTTGCGGCCCATCTGCGCGACCCGCGCCAGCCGACCCCGGCCGGCATCGCCGATGCGCGGCTGCAGGTGTACCGCGACCTGTATTTCAACAACATCAAGAGCCTGCTGAGCGGCAACTTCCCGGTGATTGCACGCACCCTGGGCGAGCCGCGCTGGCAGCAGCTGGTGCGCGCGTTCTGCCGCGATCACCGCCCGCAGACGCCGGTGTTCCCCGAGTTCGGGCAGGAGTTCATCGCCTATCTGGACCAACGCCCGACCGACCCGGCCGCGCCTTGGCTGTTGGAGCTGGCGCATTACGAGTGGATCGAGCTGGCGCTGAAGATCAGCGACGAACCGCTGCCAGCGCATGAGCCGCACGGCGACCTGCTGGCTGGCAGCCCGGTCTGTTCGCCGTTCTGCCGTGCTCTGGCCTACCAATGGCCCGTGCACAGGATTGGCCCGGAATACCAGCCCGATGAGCCGCCGCTGCAACCGACCCTGCTGCTGGCCCGGCGCGCGACCGATGGGACAATCGTGTTCTCCGAGCTTTCGCCGATGCTTTACCGCCTGCTGGAAAGGCTGGAGCAGTTTCCCCGGCTCAGCGGGCTCGAACAGGTGCAGCAGTTGGCGATCGAGGCCGGGACAACGGCGGATGCGGATTTCCTCGGCAATGCGGCGGCGATGCTGCGGCAATTGCGGGACAAGGGCTGTTTGCTGGGCAGCGTAGGCGTCGCGCCAGTCAGGCAAGCCCCCCTGTAGAGCCGAGCCATGCTCGGCTGATGCTCTACCGGTGAGGCCCCTTGCCGAGCATGGCTCGGCACTACAGGGGGGGGTGTTACGGGTGAGGCCCCCTGCCGAGCATGGCTCGGCACTACAGGGCGGGTTGTTATGGGTGAGGCCTTCGCCGAGCATGGCTCGGCACTACAGGGCGGGTTGTTATGGGTGAGGCCTCTGCCGAGCATGGCTCGGCACTACAGGCGGCACGGGGGCTTGACCCGCTCTGCTACCCTATTGCGATGAACGAATCTGTTGAATCCCCGCTCCCCCACCCCACCTTTACGCCGATGGCGCAACGCTTCCGTGGCTTTCTGCCGGTGGTGGTGGACGTGGAGACCGGCGGTTTCGACTGGAACCGCCATGCCCTGCTCGAAATCGCCGCCGTGCCGGTGGAGATGGACGAGAACGGCCTGCTCTACCCGGGCCAGACCGCCAGTGCGCACGTGATCCCGGCCGAAGGTACCGAAATCGATCCCAAATCGCTGGAAGTCACCGGCATCGTGCTTGACCACCCGTTCCGCCTGGCCAAGCCCGAGCGCGAGGCGCTGGAACATGTGTTCGCACCGGTGCGCGCGGCGATGAAGAAATACAACTGCCAGCGCGCCATCCTGGTCGGGCACAACGCCCACTTCGATCTGAATTTCCTCAATGCCACGGTCGCCCGCAGCGGCCACAAGCGCAACCCCTTCCATCCGTTCAGCGTGTTCGACACGGTGACCCTGGCTGGTGTTGCCTATGGGCAGACGGTACTGGCCCGCTCGGTGCAGGCCGCCGGTTTCGACTGGGATGCCAACGAAGCGCATAGCGCGGTATACGACACCGAGCAGACGGCGCGCCTGTTCTGCAAGATCGTCAACGCCTGGCCGCCCGCGCCGGGGCGTTGAGCACCGCGCGGGCTCAACCCGCGCAGGTACGCGCCCGCCCGCCCCGCTTGGCCTGCGCCAACGCGTTCTTGGCGCGCTGGTAAAACAGCACCGGCGCCTGGTCGTCCTCGCCCAGCTCTACCACCCCGGCACTGAAACTCACCTTGATGTCGCCGCCCGGATGGCCGCCCCATTCGGCGTACTGCGAAAACAGCCGCTGCAGCCGCTGGCAGGCGGTTTCGGCGTCTGCCAGCGCGGTATCGGTCAGCAGCACCGCGAACTCCTTGTTGCCCAGCCGCGCCGGCATGTCCGAAGCACGCAAGCTGCGCCGCATCAGGTCACCCACTTCGCACAGCACCAGGTCACCGACCGCGCGCGACCACTGCGTGTTGATCTGCTTGAGGTGGTCGATGCTCAGCACCACCAGGCTCAAGGGACGCCCGCCGCGACGCGCCAGCGCCATGTCCCGGGCCAGTGCGTCATCGAACGCGCGCCGGTTGGGCAGGCCACTGAGGTCATCTTCGTTGGCCAGGCGTTCAAACGCCTCGGCCTGCTCCCGCAACTGCTGTTCCAGCTGCGCACTTTCCAGCAAAGCCGCTTCCAGCCGATGTTGCACCTGGCTCGCCTCGGTGCGGGCCTGCACGGCCAACTGTTCGGCCTGGCTGCGCTGTTGGCGCAGCTGCGCGCCCATCCACAACAGCGCGATCACCAGCAGCACGCAGACCGCACCGAGCACGCCGGACACGCCGCCGAATCCGGCATTGCCACTGTGCGCCCATGCCACCTGCGGCAGCAGGCCGGCGGTCACCCCCGCCAGCACGCAACCCTGGGAAAAGAATTTCGCCCCCCCCACCAGCGAGCGCATCCGCGCGCCCGACCTGGCTGCCAGAACCCTCTCCACTTCCATCGTTCATGCCCCAAGCTGGTCGCCCGATACTAGCAAACACCGGGTGAAATTCAGCGATGCCGGTCACGCCGTCCCAGCATCGCGACAGGCCACGATGGAACGCGGCGGCGCGCTGCGCTCAGCCCGCCCGCTGCGGCGCCTCCCAGCGCACCACCGCCTCCAGCCCGCCATCCGGGTGATTGCGCAACACCAGCGTTGCACCGTCCTTTTCCGCCAGCGCACGGGCGATGGTCAGGCCCAGGCCGGCTCCACCGGTCTCGCGCGAACGTGAGGTTTCCAGGCGCAGGAACGGGGTGAACACCGCTTCCAGTTCGTCGCCGGCAAGCCCAGGGCCGTGGTCGCGCACCCGCACTTCGATGGCACCGCCATCACAACACGCACTCACCCGCGCACTGCGGCCGTACTTCACTGCATTCTCCACCAGGTTGGAGAACAGCCGCCGCATCGCCAGGGGGCGCAGCATCAATACCGCGCCACAGCCCTGCTGCAAGGCTGCATCGTGGCCGGACTCGGCCACGTCCTCGACCACGCTCTCCAGCAGCGAATCCAGATCCAGCGCGGCACGCTGCTCGGCGCTTTCGGCACTCCGCGCCAGTTCCAGCCCTTCGCGGATCAGCGCCTGCATCGCCGCCAGATCCGCGATCAGGCGCTCGCGCAGGGTCTCGTCGGCAACGTTCTCCAGCCGCAGCCGCAGCCGGGTCAGGGGCGTCTGCAGATCATGCGTGATCGCGGCCAGCATCTGCGTGCGTTCACCCAGGTGCCGCTGCAGGCGCTTCTGCATGGCGTTGAATGCCTCTGCGGCACGCTGCACCTCCAGCGGCCCGGTCACCGGCAAGGGATCACGCTGCAGGTCATGGCCCAGCGCGGTGGCGTGGTTTGCAAGCCGCTGCAACGGCGAGCTGGCGATGCGCGCAACCAGATAGGCCAGCAGGCCGATGGCCAGGGCCAGCAACGACAGGAACCACGGGTCAAACGCCGCTGCCGAACGTCGTGCCACGGCCGGGTATTCCAGCGCCAGCTTCAGTGGCGTGCCGTCGCTCAGCGTCAGCTCCACCAGGCGGCAACGCGGCGGCGTGAACTCCGCATCGCGCTCACGCGGCGGCGGACGCTGGCCCCGTGTCGGCGGCGGCAGGAACTCCGGCAACTGAGGCATGCAGGCGCGGAAACTGGTGGCCCGTACCCGTGCGCCAGCGAGCACCCCGCCGCGCGCGGCCAGCACGTCCATCAAGGCCGTGTCGGCGCCGCCGATGCGTGCGACCTGCTTGACCTCGCGCACGTTCGGCCCGCCCACCGCCAACAGGCGGCTGCGCAGCTCCGGGTTGCCGTCCAGCAGGTTGACGAAGCCCTGCAGGCGGTCGGCCATGCGGGCCAGGTTCTGTCGCTCGAACTCCTGCTGGCGGCGTGACTCCGCCAGCAAGGTCGCGCCGATCGCGGCCACCATCATGCCGACGAGCAGGATGACGAACAGCCGCCCCGCCATCGACGACAGGAACAGACGCAGCCGCTTCATTCCAGCGTCACCGCACTGGCGAACACGTAGCCCTCGTTGCGTACCGTCTTGATCAGGCCATCGGCCCCCGCGTCTCCCAGCTTCTGCCGCAGGCGGCTGATCTGCAGGTCGATGGCGCGGTCCTGGGATCCATAGCTGCGGCCGCTGCTCAGCGACACCAGCTGCTCGCGCGACAACACCTTGTTGGCATGCCCCACCAGTACCCGCAACAGGCGGAACTCGGCGCCGGACAGCATCACCACGCGCTTGGCCGGGTCGATAAGATGGCGATGTTCGAGGTCGAACACCCAGCCGGAGAACACCGCCCTACGCATCGCCAGTGGCTCAAGGTTGGCCGGTAGCGCCTCGGTGCGACGCAGTACATTGCGGATGCGCGCCAGCAGCTCGCGCGGCTCGAAGGGCTTGGCCAGGTAATCGTCCGCGCCCATTTCCAGGCCCAGCACGCGGTCGATCGGCTCGCTGCGCGCGGTCAGCATGATCACCGGCGTGGTCGAGCGCACGCGCAGTTCCCGGCACAAGGCCAGGCCATCCTCGCGCGGCAGGTTGAGGTCCAGCACGATCAGGTCAACGTGCTCGCGCGCCAGCACCTGGCGCATCTGGCTGCCATCGGCCGCCGTGCTCACCGCGTAGCCTGCCCGGCCCAGCTGTTCGGCCAGCAGGTTGCGGATGTCACTGTCGTCGTCTACCACCAACAAGCGGTGCAAGGTCTGTTTTTCCGTCATGGGGCAATGATCCATGCTAGCGGATCGTCGTGCGCGCCCGTGCATGTATCCACGAGTATCAACACCCACGTTTGATACACAGCGACACATGGCTGGCTGAACCTGATACACGCCGACACATACTGTGCCTTGAGGCTGAACAGGGCGCTGACCACACTGGCATCAACGCCGCACGCTGCGGCCCAGCCTGAGTGCCTGATCACCGTGAAGCTGCTGCCCTCCTCCCGCCGCAACCGCCTCCTGCTTGCCGCTGCCATCGTCGTCCTGATCGCCGGCGGCGTGTTCTGGGCCACGCGCAAGCCCGCTACTCCTTCGATGGCCACCTCGCCGGTCAGCCGCGGCGACCTGGAACAGACGGTCGATGCCACCGGCGTGATCGATGCCTACAAGCTGGTCAGCGTCGGTGCGCAGGCTTCGGGCCAGATCAAGGTGCTGAAGGTGCAGCTGGGTGATGTGGTCAAGCAGGGCGACCTGATCGCCGAAATCGATTCGGTCACCCAGGAAAACAGCCTGAAGAACGCCGAAGCCGCGTTGGAAAACATCCGCGCCCAGCGTGCGGTGCAGACCGCCTCGTTGAAGGAATCGGAGCTGGCCTTCGCCCGCCAGAAGGAGATGCTGGCCGCCGAAGCCACCTCGCGCGCCGACTATGAGTCGGCCGAAGCCAACCTGGCCAGCACCCGCGCGCAGATCCGCGCGCTCGATGCGCAGATTCGCCAGCGCGAAACCGAGCTGGGCACCGCCCAGGCCAACCTCGGCTATACCCGCATCACCGCGCCCATCGATGGCACCGTGGTGGCAGTGGTGGCCGAAGAAGGTCGCACGGTCAACGCCAACCAGTCGGCGCCGACCATCGTCAAGCTGGCGCGGCTGGACCTGGTCACGGTCAACGCAGAAATCTCCGAAGCCGACGTGGTCAAGATCAAGCCCGGCATGCCGGTCTATTTCACCATCCTTGGCAACCCCGATCACAAGTACCAGGCCACGCTGCGCACGGTGAACCCGGCGCCGGCCTCGATCAGCACCGACAGCACCAGCTCCAGCAGCTCATCCTCATCCAGCTCCAGCACCGCCGTGTACTACAACGCACTGTTCGACGTCGAGAACCCGGACGGCACCCTGCGCATCGACATGACCGCGCAGGTGTCGGTGATGCTGGCCCAGGCCAAGGACGCGCTGCTGATCCCCACCGTCGCGCTCGGCCCCAAGGTGCCGGAAGGCGGCCGTGGCCCCGGCGCGAATACCGCCAATGGCGAGCAGCGCGCTGCCCGCAGCAAGCAGGAAGGCCAGCGCCAGCAGCGCCGCCAGCCGGATGCCGCCGCACTGGCCAAGAGCAACAGCTACGTGGTCCGCGTGGTCAACAAGGAGGGCCAGCCGGAGCCGCGCACGATCAAGGTGGGCCTCAACAACGGCTCCAATGTCCAAGTGCTGGAAGGCCTGAAGGAAGGCGAGCTGGTCGTGGTCGGCGAAGTCACCGCCGGCGAGAAATCCAGCAGCAACCAGCGCGGCCCGATGGGCCCGATGATGGGTGGTCCGCGCCGATGAGCCAGCCGCTGCTGCAACTGCGCGACCTGCGTCGCGAGTTCCCCGCCGGCGAGGAAACCATCGCCGTGCTGAAGGACGTCAACCTCGACATCCACGCCGGCGAGATGGTCGCCATCGTTGGTCAGTCCGGCTCGGGCAAGTCGACGCTGATGAACATCCTCGGTTGTCTGGACCGCCCCACTGTCGGCTCCTACAAGGTGGCCGGCCGCGAGACCGGGCGCATGCAGCCGGACGAGCTGGCCGAGCTGCGCCGCGAGCATTTCGGTTTCATCTTCCAGCGCTATCACCTGTTGGGAGATCTGGATGCGCGCGGCAACGTGGAAGTGCCGGCCATCTATGCCGGTACCCCTGCAGATGCCCGCCGCAGCCGCGCCGAGGCGCTGCTTGCGCGGCTGGGCCTGAGCGACCGCATGGGCCACAAACCGGGCCAGTTGTCCGGCGGCCAGCAGCAGCGCGTGTCGATCGCGCGTGCGCTGATGAATGGTGGTGAGGTGATCCTGGCCGACGAACCCACCGGTGCGCTGGACAGCGCCTCCGGCGAGGAAGTGATGGCCATCCTCGGCGAGCTGCATGCGGAGGGCCAGACCATCATCATCGTCACCCACGACATGCATGTGGCCGAGCACGCCCAGCGCATCATCGAGATCCGCGACGGCGAGATCATCGCCGACCGCCGCAACGACAAGGTGCCGGCGCTGCAGAAGCAGCAATGCCCTGCCCCGCAGCCCAGCACCGGCAATGCCTTCCAAGCCGCCCGCGACCGCTTCGTCGAGGCCTTCCGCATGGCCTTGCTGGCGATGAATGCCCATCGCCTGCGCACCTTCCTGACCATGCTTGGCATCATCATCGGTATCGCCTCGGTGGTATCGGTGGTGGCGATGGGCAACGGCTCGCAGCAGCAGATCCTGCAGAACATCTCCTCCCTGGGCACCAATACCATCGACGTCTACCCGGGCAAGGGCTTTGGCGACATGCGTTCGGGCCGCGTGCAGACGCTCAAGAGCAGCGATGCCGAGGCCTTGGCCACGCAGAGCTATATCGACAGCGTGACCCCCAGCGTGTCCAGCTCGGTGACCGCACGGGTTGGCAACAAGGCCGCCTCGGCGCAGGTCAGCGGCATCGGTGACCAGTACTTCCGGGTCAAGGGCATGTCGCTGGTCAGCGGCCGCTACTTCGACGAGAGCGAAGTAAAGAGCCTGGCCCAGGTGGTGGTGATCGACGAGAACACCCGCACCCAGCTGTTCGGCAGTGACGACCCGCTGGGCCAGGTGGTCCTGCTGGGCAATGTGCCGGCCCGTGTGATCGGCGTGGCCAAGCGCCAGTCGATGGGCTTTGGTGGCAGCACCAACCTCAGCGTGTGGGTGCCCTACACCACGGTGATGGCACGCATGCTGGGCCAGACCTACCTGAGCAGCATCACCCTGCGGGTGAAGGACGACACGCCGATGGATGCCGCGCAGTCGGCCATCACCAAACTGCTGACCCTGCGCCACGGCACCGAGGATTTCTTCCTCAGCAACACTGCCGAGATCCGCGAGACCATCGAATCCACCACCAAGACCATGACCTTGCTGATCGGCGCCATCGCCGCGATCGCGCTGGTGGTCGGCGGCATCGGCGTGATGAACATCATGCTGGTGTCGGTGACCGAACGTACCCGCGAGATCGGCGTGCGCATGGCCGTGGGTGCGCGCCAGAGCGATATCCGCCAGCAGTTCCTGATCGAGGCGGTGCTGGTCTGCCTGCTCGGCGGCGTGCTGGGCATCGCGCTGGCGCTGTCCATCGGCTGGGCGTTCCAGACCTTTGGTGCCAGCTTCACCCTGATGTTCTCCACCGGCTCGATCATTGCCGCCTTTGCCTGCTCGACCCTGATCGGCGTGGCGTTCGGCTTCCTGCCGGCACGCAATGCCGCCCAGCTCGACCCGGTCGAAGCCCTGGCCCGCGAATGAAGATGACCATGAACCTACTGCGCCCCCTGCTGCTCTCCACCGCGTTGACCGCCGCCCTGGCCGGCTGCGCCACCACCCCCAGCGCCGACCCGGCCGCCGAGCTGCGCGTACCCGCCGTCTATGGCCGCGGCGATGCCGCCGCCAATGCGCCGGTGCAGGCCGTTGCGCACGAAGTCACCGCGCCGGTCGCCGACGTACACGCTGATGCCTGGTGGCAGGGCTTTGCCGACCCTCGCCTGGACCGCCTGATCGAGGCCGTGCTGGCCCGCAATACCGACATGGCCTCGGCCGGGCTCAAACTCGAACGCGCCCGCGCCCAGGCCGGCCTGGCCACAGCCGACCTGTGGCCGCAGGCCAATGGCTCGGTGAGTGCCAGCGGCAGCCGCAGCATCGACAGCGGCGACGACTGGTCGCGCAACCACAGCGCCAGCGTCTCGCTGGGTTGGGAACTGGACCTGTGGGGCAAGCTGCGCGGCCAGCGCGACATCGCCCAATGGGAGGCGCAGGCCACCGCACAGGACCTGCAGAACACGGTGCTGAGCCTGGTCGGCCAGAGCACCGATCTGTACTGGCAACTGGGTTACCTCAACCAGGCAATTGCGACAGGCCAGGCCAATCTCGAACGCCTGCAGCGCACCGCGTCCCTGGTGCAGACACAGTTCGATGCGGGCGGTGTATCGCGGCTGGAAGTGCGCCAGGCGCAGCAGAACATCGAGAGCCAGAAGGCCGCGCAATCGCAGCTGGAACAGCAGCGGGTGGAAACCCGCAACGCGCTGACCGTCTTGCTGGATGGCCAGCCGTGGCCGCTGGCCGATGAGCCGCAGAACCTGGATATCGCGCAGAGCCCGGCCCTGGCCGAAGGCCTGCCGGCCGAGCTGCTGGCGCGCCGCCCCGACCTGCGCGCGGCCGAACTGCGCCTGCGGCAATCGCTGAAGAACATCAAGGTCACCGCCACCAGCTATTACCCCAGCCTGAGCCTGAGCGGCGCGGTAGGCAGTTCCAGCGCCTCGCTGGGCGATGTGCTGACCAATCCGGTGGCAACCCTGGGGGCGGGGCTGAGCCTGCCGTTCCTGAAGTTCCGGCAGATGCAGCTGGACATCAAATCCGCCGATCTTTCCTACCAGATCGCCGCCAATGATTTCCGCCGCACGCTGTATACCGCGCTGTCGGAGGTGGACAACGCCTTGTCGGCGCGCACCCGGCTGGCCGAGCAGGTAGCTGCCGCGCAGGCGTCGTATGACGAGGCGGTGGAAATCGCGCACCTGTACGAAGTGCGTTACCGCGCCGGCGCCACCGACCTGCGCACCTGGCTGGAGGCCGAGCAGACCCGCCGCAACGCCGAGCTGTCATTGGCGCAGACCAAGCGCAGCCAGCTGGTCAATGATGTGACGCTGTACAAGGCGCTGGGTGGTGGGGCCTCGTGAGCCCCTCTCCCTCCGGGAGAGGGGTTGGGGAGAGGGCCGAGCGGAGAAGCAAACGCTGAAAGGCCGAGAAGCTGAAGAGCTCCCCTCATCCGCCCCCGCCTTCGCGGGGGCAGTCTCGTCGGGCAGCGCGCTCCGCGCCTCGGCCCGGCGTGGCACGCAGGGCGTAAGAGAAGTCACGCGCCTTTGGCTCGTGAATGCCTGTTCGCCCCCCGCAGGCGGGAGAAGAAACAACGTCAAAAGCCCCCTCATCCGACGCTCCGCGCCACCTTCTCCCGCCCGCGGGAGAAGCGATTTCGACAACCATCTCTGCGGTCTGCAGCATTCCGAGCACCCTACTGCCCCGGTGCTTTCACCCCATGCCGCTGCAAAACCTCCCGCACCTTGTCCAGCGGTATCGCCTCCACCGTCTGCCCATTGCCACTGACCGTGGTCGCCATGAACAGGGCGTTGTAGACCGATTCTTCCACCGCATCCACGCTGGCCTGGAACACCGCGCTCATCTGCTCATTGGCCAGTTCAGTGGTCTGCAGTTGCGCCGCATCAAACCCGCGCCGCACCGATGCTGCGGTTGAAAACGCCAGCACATAGTCGCCACTGCCGTTGGAGGCAGAACTGCCGGTACGCCCCAGGCCCATCATTCCGCGCGAGGCCAGGCGCCGCAGGTTGCGGTCGGACAAGGGGGCATCGGTGGCCACCACAATGATTACCGAGCCATCGCCGCGATCGTCGGCAAGCCCGCGCATATTGCCCTGCGCGGCAACCGCGTTCTGGAACGCATAACGGTCCAACTCGCGCCCAACCGGCGCGCCTTCCACCTGCAGCACGCCGCCAAAATTGGCCTGCACCAATACGCCCACCGTCCAACCGCCCAGGCTCTCGGGCAGCTTGCGCGACGAGGTGCCGATACCGCCCTTCCAACCGAACGCCACCGTGCCCGTGCCTGCGCCCACGCTGCCTTCCTGCACCGGCCCGCTTTTGGCACCTTCCAAGGCTCGACGCACGGCATCGGCGGTCACCGGCCGGGCGCGGATGTCATTGAGGCCACCGTCATTGGTCTCTCCGACCACCACGTTCAAGGAACGCACCTGCTGCATGTCCGGCTGCGCCAGCATCCACTCGGCCATCGCATCGGCGGCCTTCCACACGCACAGCGTGCAGGTCAGCAGGATCGGGGTTTCCAGCTCGCCCAGTTCATTGACCTGGGTGCTGCCGACAAATTTGCCGAAGCCGTTGCCAACATGCAGGGCCGCCGGCACCCGCGAGCGGTAGGCATTGCCGGGGTGCGGCAGGATCGCGGTGACGCCAGTGCGCACCGTATTGCCCGTGCTCAGCGTCACTTGGCCAACGCGCACGCCAGCCACGTCGGTGATCGCGTTGTTGCTGCCGGGCGCGAAGATGCCGGGGGCGACGCCCAGATCACGGGCGCGTACGCGCAGGCTGTCCCGGGCGACGTCGTCGTGGGCGGCGGTGTCCTGCGGGGCGGCGGCGTGGGCCGCAGCGCCCAGGGCACAGAGCCCCGCCAGCGCCACGGTCAATTGAAGGAAAAGACGAGGCGGCGTGCGGGGCATGAAGTTCCTTACAGGCGTTGGCGGACGGCCTCGAACAATGCCACACCCGTCGCCACGGATACATTGAGGCTTTCGATATCGCCCGGCATCGGGATACGCACCAGCTGGTCGCAGGTTTCGCGGGTCAGGCGGCGCATGCCGTCACCTTCGCCACCCATCACCAGCGCCACGTTGCCGCGCAGGTCGAGCTGGTGGATGGTGGCGTCCACTTCACCGGCCAGGCCGTAGACCCATACGCCCAGCTTCTGCATCTCCTTGATCGTGCGGACCAGGTTGGTCACCGCCACCACCGGGATGCGGTCGGCAGCGCCGGCGCTGACCTTGCGCACGGTGGCATTGACCGGCGCGCTCTTGTCCTTGGGAATCACCACGGCGGTGACACCGGCGGCAGCGGCACTGCGCAGGCAGGCACCGAGGTTGTGCGGGTCCTGCACCTCGTCCAGCACCAACACCAGCGCCTTGCCTTCAGCGGCTTCGATCAGGCCGGACAGCTCGTTTTCGGCCCACAGCTTGGGCGCGGCGTAACGCGCAACCACGCCCTGGTGGCGGACCTGGCCGGCCACGCCGCCCAGCGCCTGGGCGTTGACCTTGCGCACGTCGATGCCCTTGCGCAGGGCTTCTTCCTCGATTTCGACCAGGCGCGGGTTCTTGGCGCCGGCCTCGATCAGGACCTCACGGACGTTTTCGGGGTCTTTCTCGATCGACGAAGCAACGGCATTGACGCCGACGATCCACTGGTTCTGCTTGCTCATGGGCGTCACATGGGGACTTCTGGGGGTGGCAATGGTAGGCCGATTCGGCCCCGCCCGCAGCTGCCACCGGCCTGCAGGGGACGGGAAAGGCGGCTCCGCCATGGCGGAGCCACCACCGGCATCAGTACTTCTGCTTGACCCGCTTCGCCGGCTTGCCACGTTCGGGCAGCGGCGGCAGGCCTTCGTCCAGCGGCTCGCCATCCAGTTTTTCGATCAGCCGGAAGTCGATCTTGCGCTCTTCCATGCTGGCCTTCAGCACCAGGATGCGGACCCGGTCACCGAGCCGAAATTCGTTGCCACGACGGTCACCGCTCAAGGTCTTGCGGATGGGATCGAACTGGTAATAGTCGTGCGGCAGCTGGGTCACGTGGACCAAGCCGTTGACCTTGGACTCGTCCAGTTCGACGAACAGACCGAAGCTGGTCACGCCGCTGATCACGCCATCGAACTGGCCGCCGACGTGCTTTTCCATCCACGCGGCACGGAAACGCTCGTCCACCTCACGCTCGGCCTCATCGGCCCGGCGTTCACGCTCGGAACACTGCAGCGCCAGCGCTGCCATCTCGCGCGGGGTATAGGTGTATTCCTCGCGCGGGCCGCCGGTCAACGCGTACTTGATGGCACGGTGTACCAGCAGGTCGGGGTAACGACGGATCGGCGAGGTAAAGTGCGCGTAGGCCTCCAGCGCCAGACCGAAGTGGCCGTTGTTGTCCGGCGAATACACCGCCAGCGACTGGCTGCGCAGCAGCACCGACTCCAGCAGCGCCGCATCCGGGCGCTCGCGCACCTTCTTCAGCAACTTGGTGTAATCACCCGGCTGGACCTTGCTCCACGCCGGCAGGCTCAGCTTGAACTCCTTGAGGAACTCCAGCAGGTCGGCGTACTTGGATTCCGGCGGACGCTCATGCACGCGGAATGGTGCCGGGATATGGGTGGACAGCAGGTAGCGCGCGGCTTCCACGTTGGCCGCGATCATGCATTCCTCGATCAGCTTGTGGGCGTCGTTGCGCACCATCATGCCGGCCTGGGTGACCTCGCCGCGGTTGTCCAGCACAAAGCGCACTTCCGAGGATTCGAACTCGATGGCGCCACGGCGCTCGCGCGCCTTGGACAGGATGCGGTAGAGCTGGTGCAGGTTCTGGATCTGCGGCAGCAACGGGCCAATGAAGGCCTTGGCGTCGGCATCGTCCTCGCCCACCGCGCCCCATACCTGGGTATAGGTCAGGCGCGCATGCGAGTTCATCACCGCTTCGTAGAATTTCGAGCCGCTGACCTGGCCATCGCGCCCCACCTGCATGTCGCAGACAAAGCACATGCGGTCTTCCTTCGGCCGCAGCGAGCAGATGCCGTTGGACAGCGTCTCCGGCAGCATCGGCACCACGAAGCCGGGGAAGTACACCGAGGTCGCGCGGCGCTGGGCCTCGTCATCCAGTGGCGTGCCGGGACGCACGTAGTTGGAGACGTCGGCGATGGCCACCACCAGCCGGAAACCATCGCGGTTCGGCTCGCAATACACGGCGTCGTCGAAGTCCTTGGCGTCTTCGCCATCAATGGTGACCAGTGGCAGGGAACGCAGGTCCACACGCTTGCCGATCATCGACGGTTCCACCGTCATCGGAATGGCGGTGGCTTCGTCCAGCACTTCCGGCGGGAACTCATACGGCAGCTCGTGGCCGTGGATGGCGGTTTCCACCACCAGCGACGGGGTCAGCTTGTCACCCAGCACGGCGATGATCTTGCCGATCGGCGGACGACGCGAGTCCGGCGCATGGGTCAGTTCGCAAACCACCAGCTGGCCATCCTTCGCCCCGCCGGTTGCATCGGCCGGGATCTGGATGTTGCGCTGGATGCGTTTGTCGTCCGGCACCACGTAGTTGATGCCGGCCTCCACGCTGAAATGGCCGATCAGGCGGTTGACGCCGCGCTCCAGCACGCGCGCGATGGCACCTTCGCGGCGGCCACGGCGGTCGATGCCGGTGACATTTGCCAACGCGCGGTCGCCGTGCATGACCTTGCGCATTTCGTAGGGCGACAGGAACAGGTCGTCGCCACCTTCGTCCGGGCGCAGGAAGCCGAAGCCTTCCGGGTTGGCGATGACCACGCCGGGAATCAGGCTCAGCTGGCTGACCGGTGCAAAACCGCCGCGACGGTTCTGCACCAGCTGGCCATCACGCACCATCGCGCCCAGGCGCTTGCCCAGCGCTTCAGCGCGGTCCGGTTCGGTCAGGCCTAGGGCTGCACCGATCTCCTCGGCGTTCTGCGGGCCTTCGCAGCGGTCCAGCAACTGCAGGATGGCCTCACGGCTGGCGATGGGCTGCGCGTAGCGCTCGGCCTCGCGCGATGCATAGGGATCATCGAAGGTCGCCACCGGCGGCCCCGACTTGCGACGGCCGCGCACGAAACTCTGCGGCGCGGCATCGTCGGTGAATTTGCGTTTGCCGGGTTTGGCGGCGGCGCGGGGGCCGGCCTTGCCTGGCTTGGCCGCAGACTTCGCCGGCGCGGACAGACTCTCCGGCATCCACGGCGGCAGCTTGGCACTTTTTGCTTTGGGGGCTTTGCCCGGCGCCTTGCCCGGCTTGCTGCCGGTGGCGGACTTGCGGGCCTTGTCGGCCCCAGTGGTCTTTTTGTTTTTCATCAGCCTCCATGGTACATGGACGCAGGTGTACAGAGTGCGCACACGGTCACTGCGGATGTTTGTGAAAAAGCGTTGACAAAGATGCGCATCCTCTTCAAACTGCGCGGCCTGAAGTGCCCAGGTGGCGGAATTGGTAGACGCACTAGCTTCAGGTGCTAGCGGGGGCAACTCCGTGGAGGTTCGAGTCCTCTTCTGGGCACCACGTTTCAAGATCAAACCCGCGAAAGCGGGTTTTTTCGTTTTTGCGGTTCGAACAAACAGGCCACGGTAGCCCGGGTAAGCGCAGCGCACCCGGGGTTCCCTACTCCAGCAAGCCGCTGCAGATGCCCCGGGTGCGCTGCGCTTACCCGGGTTACGCTGATCGTGCTTTTTCTTCACAAACCTGTTGACGGCACCAGAAACGTCCTACATAATCTCGCTCCTGAGTCGCCCAGGTGGCGGAATTGGTAGACGCACTAGCTTCAGGTGCTAGCGGGGGCAACTCCGTGGAGGTTCGAGTCCTCTCCTGGGCACCATGACTCAAACGAAACAACCCGCGAAAGCGGGTTTTTTTGTGCCCGATGCTTTTGTAGTGCCGAGCCATGCTCGGCAGGGGCTTTACCGATAATCCCAACCTGTAGTGCCGAGCCATGCTCGGCATGAGGCTCTATCGGTAAGGCCTCTGCCGAGCATGGCTCGGCACTACACAAAGCGAAGCCCGCAATCTTTCGGATTGCGGGCTTCGCTGTAGTTTCATTGCAATCAGCTTCGCGGCTTACGCCGTTCCTACAACAACCAGGGCTAATGCCCACCGGCCGACGCAGCCCCCGCTCCCGCACCAAACGGCGGCTTGGCCAGCCACACCAGGCCGATGATCAGCAGGAACACCCAGCCCAGCAGCAGGAAGATGTCGTTGAAGCCCATCTGCGAGGCCTGGTGGTTGATCATCTCGTTGAGCACCGCTGCACCATGCTGCAGATCGCCCTGCCCCATCGCGGTCACCTGCTGATGCATGCCCGGGTCGTACAGCGACACATGCTCGGTCAGGTCCGCATGATGTTGTTGCGTACGCCGTGCCCACAACCAGGTGGTCAACGATGCCGCGAAACTGCCACCCAGCGTACGCAGGAAAGTGGCCAGGCCGGAGCCGGCGGCAATCTCGCGGCCATCAAGGTCGGACAGCAGGATCTGCAACACCGGCATGAAGAACAGCGCCAAGCCAACACCCATCAACAATTGCACGCCGGCCACATGCGCGAAGTCGACCTGCAGGTTGAAGCCCGAGCGCAGGAAGCTGGTCATCGACAGCACGAAGAACGCAATCGTCGCCAGGTAGCGCATGTCCACCTTGTGCCCGAACTTGCCCAGCACCGGCGCCACCATGATCGGCAGGATACCCAGGGGCGCCGTCGCCAGGCCCGCCCAGATCGCGGTATAACCCATGTCGCGCTGCAGCCATTGCGGGATCATCAAGGCTACGGAGAAGAACGCCGCGTAACCAACAATCATCGCCAAGGTACCGGCGCGGAAGTTGCGATGCCGCAGCAACTTCAGGTCAACAATGGGGTCCTTGTCGGTCAGCTCCCAGATCACGAACACCGCCAGCATCACCGCAGCAATACAGGTCAGCACCACGATCTTGGTCGAGTTGAACCAGTCTTCCTCGTTGCCCAGGTCCAGCATCAGCTGCAGGCAGCCGACGCCGATCACCAGGGTGACCAGACCGACGTAATCCATCTTCGGACGCTCGGTGGTTTCCACGCGATGGCGCAGCTGGCTGCCGACAATCGCCGCGGCGATGATGCCCAACGGCACGTTGATCAGGAAGATCCATTCCCAGCTGTAGTTGTCGGTGATCCAGCCACCAAGAATAGGCCCGGCAATCGGCGCCACCACCGTGATCATCGCCAGCAAGGCCAAAGCCTGCCCGCGCTTCTCCCGTGGATAGATCGACACCAGCAGCGACTGGGTGATCGGGTACATCGGCCCGGCCACGAAGCCCTGCAGCGCGCGCGACACCACCAGCATGCCCATGCTCTGGGCGATGCCACACAACAAGGAAGCGACCGAGAACGCGATGGTCGCCCAGATGAAGAGCTTCACTTCACCGAAGCGGCGGCTCAACCACCCCGTCAGCGGCAAGGCAATCGCGGTACTGACCGCGAACGAGGTGATGACCCAGGTCGCCTGCTGCGAACTGGCGCCAAGGTTGCCGGCGATCGTCGGCAACGAGACGTTGGCGATGGTGGTATCCAGCACCTGCATGAACGAGGCCAGCGCCAGGCCGGCCGTGCACAACGCAACATTGGCTGGCCCTGCGCCGACCGTCGTGGCCGGCGCCGTGGGAGCTTGAGCGGACATGGTGACCTCAGCTGGCGCGCGCGGACGGCGGCAGGTTGTCCTGGATGATGCTGTGGATCAGGGCGTCGGCATCGTGCAGCTGCTTGGCATAGACCTGCGTGCCGTACACCGTGCCCTTGGCTGCATCGGCCGGCAGCACCGTGCCCTTCTGGTCATGCAGGTTGACCTCGGCCTTCATCGACAGGCCCAGGCGCAGCGGATGCTCGGCAAGCTGCTTGGCATCGACGGCGATGCGCACCGGTACGCGCTGCACGATCTTGATCCAGTTGCCGCTGGCGTTCTGCGCCGGCAGCAACGAGAACGCCGAACCGGTGCCCAGGCCGAGGTTGGTGATGCGGCCCTTGTAGGTCACGTCACTGCCGTACAGGTCCGAGCGCAACTCCACTTCCTGGCCCAGGCGCATGTGCCGCAGCTGGGTTTCCTTGAAGTTGGCATCCACCCACATCTGTTCGGCCGGCACCACGGCCATCAAGGCTGCACCCGGCTGCACGCGCTGGCCGACCTGCACCGAGCGACGTGCAACATAACCGGTGACCGGCGCAACGATGCCGGCACGGGCGTTGTTGAGATAGGCCTGGCGCAGCTGCGCCGCAGCCGCCTGCACGTCCGGCTGGGTGGCGATGACGGTGTCGTCGATCAGCGCGCGGCTGCGCTCGACGGTCTCGCGCGAACCGGCAACGGCAGCTTCGGCAGCGGCCAGCTCGTCACGGGCGTGGGCCAGTTCTTCATTGGAGATGGCACCGCTGGCAGCGAGGTCACGGCGACGGGCGAAGTCTTCGCGTGCGCGCTTCACCGACACCATCCGCGCGTTCAATTCCGCCTGCGCACCTTCCGCACTGCGGTACAGGCCGCGCACCTGGCGCACGGTGCTGGCGAGGTTGGCCTGCGCCTGCTGCATCGCCACTTCGGTATCGGCCGGGTCCAGCTGCACCAGCAGCTGGCCCTGCTCCACCTTCATGCCGTCATCGGCGGCGATGGACACCACGGTGCCGGTGATCTGCGGGGTGATCTGCACCTGGTTGCCGCCGACATAGGCGTCGTCGGTTTCCTCGGCCCAGCGGCCCAGGAAGTAATACCACGCGGCAAACGCTGCCAGCAGGATCAGGATGACGAACAACAGGCCGCGCAGCAGCTTGCCGCGACGGCTGGGAGCGGCGGCTGCCGCATCGGGGGAGGTTGTCTGGCTCATTCGGGGACTCTCAGGAATGCGTGGTGTCGTTGCCGGCAGCAACGGCCGGCGCCGTGTCGGCGGAGGGCTGGAAGCCGCCGCCCAGGGCGGTACTCAGGCGCACCGAAGACAGCAGCTGCTGTGATTGCAGGTTGCTCAGCCCCTGGTCGGCCTGCAGCAGGCGGTCCTGGGTGCTGAGTACATCAAGGTAATTGCCGATACCGGCGCGGTAGCGCTGCTGCGCAAGCGCGTAGGCGGTCTGCGCGATGCCACGCAGCTGCTGCTGCGCCTGCACCTGCTCGGCCAGCGAACGGCTGGCGTTGACCTGGTCGGCAACGTCGCGCAGGGCCTCCACCAGGGTGTGGTTGTAGTTGGCCACGGCAAGGTCATAGTCGGCATCGCTGCTGGCCAGGCCGGCGCGCAGGCGACCGCCATCGAAGATCGGCAGGCTCAGCGCAGGCGCCAGCAGACCGAAGGTGGAGCCGCTTTCCAGCAGGCTGCCCAGGTCCTTGGACACCACCCCGCCCAAGGCGGTCAGGTTGAGGTTGGGATAGAAACGGGTCTTGGCCACCTTGATCTGCTTGTCCGCCGCTTCCACGCGCCAGCGCGCGGCAACGATATCCGGACGCCGGCCCAGCAGTTCGCTGGGAACTACACCTGGCAGCTGCAGGGCCAGCGGATTCAATTCATTCGGAACCTTGATGTCCAGGCCGCGGTCCGGCCCTTTGCCGAGCAGCGCGGCCAGCGCATTGCGCGACACATCGATCTGTTGCTGCGCGGCCAGTTGCTGCTGTTGCGCGGCTGGCAGCCGCGCCTGTGCCTGCTGCACCTGCAGTTCACTGTCGATACCGGCAGCGCGACGCTGGCGGGTCAGCTGCAAGGTCTTCTCGGCGCGCGCCAGTTCGTCATTGGCCACACGCTGCAGTTGCCCGGCATGGGCCAGTTGCACGTAGCCCTGGACGATGGCGGCAGCCAGGTCCAAGCGCGCTGCCTGCGCATCCACGGCTGCGGCGTGGCCGCTGTCGACCGCGGCTTCCCAGGCGGCACGCTTGCCGCCCCACAGGTCGACGCCATAGCTGAAGTTGGCCACGGCCTGCACGCTGCCCATGTAATGGCCGCCGATTTCATCACCGGCCATGGATTCGGGCAGGCGCATGCCGGTATAGCCAGGGGACAGCGACAGGTTGGGCTTGCGCTCGGCATTGCTGCTGGCGGCGTGTGCCTGCGCCTGGCGCAGGCGCGCATCGGCGGCCTCCAGCGACGGAGAGCCGCGCAGGGCTTCGTCGATCAGCGCATCCAACTGCGGGTCGGCGAACGCACGCCACCAATCAGCTGCCGGAAAGCCGGCTGCACTGAGCGGCGTACCGGCCAGGCTGCGACTGCTGTGCAGGCTGTCGGCATCCAACAATCGCCCCTGCGGTTGCAGGCCACGGCTGCTGGCGCACGCGGCCAGGGTAAGAACCAGCGCCGCGGCCAGGAGGCCGCGGGCGGGTGAAACCAGGGATGTGGGGGAGGACATGGTTTTCATGGGGTCATCAAGGAGTCACGTATACGGAGCAGCAGGGACATCAACATCTCCCGCTCCTCCACCTGCAGGTCACGCATGGCGTCTTCCATCACCCCGTCGCCACGCTGTTTCAAACGCAGCCACAGGGCACGGCCTTCATCGGTGAGCACGATCTGCAATGCACGACGGTCCTGCGCATGCGTCTCGCGGCGCACGCAACCAAGCGCTTCGAACTTGTCCAGCAGACGGGTCACCGCGCTGGGAACCTGGTCCAGGCCGCGTGCAAGCTGGTTGGCGGTACAGGGCGCCATGTGCATCAAGGTCTTCAGACCGATGTAGTGGCTGAATCCAAGGCCGAGGTCTTCTTCGGCCATGGAGGCATCAAGCTGCCGGGCGAGGCCGTCGCGGACTTGCCGCAGCAACAGGCCAAAGCTGGGGGGCTGGGTGGTGTCGGCACAGATCATGGGTGGGCATTTTCCTTCCAGATGGAATATTTCTCAATGGAAATATTCTACTTGGTATCAAATGCTGTGTTGCACCAATGGTGTCTGCGGCCGACCGGGACACAGTAATGGCTGTGAACGTGGCCCGGTAATATAATCAAGCCAATGAATGACGAAATCCAGCCAAGCACGGGCGCAACCCTCTCTTCGGTCAGACGGCGGGCACCGCAGGGCTTTGACATGCAACTGCCCGCCCCGCTGCTGCGTGACCAGGAACTGGACTGGTTCGAGCGCGACGACGGCCCGCCGGTATTCGGCTTCCGCTTCGACAGCCCGCAGGGCCTGGCCCGCGAGGTGGACTGGCACCAGCACGCGCGGGCACAGCTGATCTGCGTCGAGCGCGGCCTGCTGACCACCCGCACCCGCCATGGCACATGGTCCTTGCCGGCGGGTTCGGGCGGCTGGATGCCCGCCGCCGAGCCGCATACGGTGGTGATCGACGGCCCGCTGCGTGGCTGGGGCATGGCCCTGGCCAGCCCGATCTGTGTTGATTTGCCCGACGACCCCTGTGTGATCGGCATTTCCCGCCTGCTCAATGCACTGGCCGAGCGGATCAGCGACTGGTCGCCGGAACAACCACTGTCAGCGCCCCAGCAGCACATGATGGATGTACTGCTGGACGAAATCCGGCAAGCACCGCGCCAGCGCATGCACCTGCCGATGCCGGCCGATCGGCGCCTGCTGCGGATCGCCTCGCAGCTGTTGGCCGAGCCGGCCGATGACCGCAGTCTTGCGCAATGGGCACAGTGGGCGGGCTTGTCGCCGCGCAGCCTGAGCCGCCATTTCCGCGACGAGACCACCTTGAGCTTCGCCCAGTGGCGGCAGCAGGCGCGGCTGGCCGAGGCGCTGCGCCGCCTCAACGACGGTCATGCCGTGGCCGACATCGCCCATTCACTGGGGTACAGCAGCCCCAGCGCCTTCGTGATCGTGTTCCGCCGCCACTTCGGCCTGCCCCCGGGCCGCTACCAGAACCGGGCCGATCAGGGGCTGGAAGGCGGGCTCGATCCCGTCCGTGGCTTGGCATCTCCGCCGCCATCCGGATAATCGTCGGATCAGGCAGCCGGCGGTCCCCGCCTTGGCTCCGCACAACAGGTAGCACCACCCGCAATGACCGATCCTGCACGCCAAGCTTTCCACGGCTTTGAACAGCAGCCGCTGCGCGAATACGCAGAGCGCGCCTATCTTGATTATTCCATGTACGTGGTGCTGGACCGCGCCCTGCCGTTCATCGGCGACGGGCTCAAGCCGGTGCAGCGCCGCATCATCTATTCAATGAGTGAACTGGGCCTGGGCGCCGGTTCCAAACCCAAGAAGTCCGCGCGCACCGTCGGTGACGTCATCGGCAAGTACCACCCGCACGGTGACAGCGCCTGCTACGAGGCTCTGGTGCTGATGGCCCAGCCGTTCTCGTTCCGCTACCCGTTGATCGACGGCCAGGGCAACTTCGGCTCCAGCGACGACCCCAAGTCGTTCGCGGCCATGCGTTACACCGAATCCAAGCTGACCCCGATCGCCGAAGTGCTGCTCGGCGAACTGGGCCAGGGCACCACCGACTGGTCGCCGAACTTCGACGGCACCCTGGAAGAGCCCAGCTGGCTGCCGGCACGCCTGCCGCACCTGCTGCTCAACGGCACCACCGGCATTGCCGTGGGCATGGCCACCGACGTGCCGCCGCACAATCTCAATGAGATCGTAAGCGCGCTGGTACACCTGATCGATGACCCCAATGCCAGCGTCGCCGAACTGTGCGAGCACGTGAAGGGCCCGGACTACCCGACCACCGCCGAAATCATCACCGCGCCGTCCGACCTGCGCAACATCTATGAAACCGGCAATGGCAGCGTACGCGCCCGTGCCACCTTCAAGAAGGAAGCCGGCCACATCGTCATCGATGCGCTGCCGCACCAGGTCTCGCCGTCCAAGGTGATCGAGCAGATCGCCGCGCAGATGCGCGCCAAGAAGCTGCCGTGGCTGGAGGACATCCGCGACGAGTCCGACCACGCCAACCCGGTGCGGGTTGTGCTGATACCGCGCTCCAACCGCGTGGATGCCGAGCAGCTGATGGGCCACCTGTTCGCCACCACCGACCTGGAACGCAGCTACCGCGTCAACCTGAACGTCATTGGCCTGGACGGGCGGCCGCAGGTCAAGAACCTGAAAATGCTGCTCAGCGAATGGCTGCGCTTCCGCCAGGACACGGTCACTCGCCGCCTCAACCACCGCCTGCAGAAGGTGGAGCGCCGCCTGCACCTGTTGGAAGGCTTGCTGGTTGCCTTCCTCAACCTGGACGAAGTGATCCGCATCATCCGCACCGAGGACGATGCCAAGGCCGCGCTGATCGCCCGCTTCGCACTGAGCGAAGACCAGGCCGAGTACATTCTGGAAACCAAGCTCAAGCAGCTTGCGCGCCTGGAAGAAATGAAGATCCGCGGCGAGCAGGACGAGCTGGCCAAGGAGCGCGACAAGATCCTGTCCATCCTGCAGAGCAGCGCCAAGCTGAAGAAGCTGGTCAAGGACGAACTGCTGGCCGATGCCAAGAAGTTCGGCGACGCCCGCCGCTCGCCGCTGGTGCAGCGCGGCGCCGCCCAGGCCATCGACGAGACCGAGCTGGTGCCCAGCGAGCCGATGACGGTCGTGCTGTCCGAGAAAGGCTGGGTGCGCGCAGCCAAGGGCCACGACGTGGACGGCGCAACGCTGAACTATCGCGAAGGTGACGGCCTGCTGGCCTTCGCCCGTACCCGCAGCACCCAGCAGGTGGCCTTCCTGGATACTGAAGGCCGCGCCTATTCCACGCCCGTGCACACCCTGCCCTCGGCACGGGGCAATGGCGAACCGCTGACCGGCCGTTTCTCGCCGGCAGCGGGCAGCAGCTTCGTCACCGTGGCCAGCGGCGACAATGACACCCGCTTCGTGCTGGCCTCCACGCACGGCTATGGTTTCGTCACACGTTTCGAGAACCTGACCGGCCGCAACAAGGCCGGCAAGGCGATGCTCAACCTGTCCGCTGGTTCGGCAGTGCTGACCCCGTCACTGGTTGCCAACCCGGAAACCGACCGCATCGTCGCGGTCACCAGCGCCGGCAACATGCTCGCCATCCCGGCCAGCGAGCTGCCGGAACTGGACAAGGGCAAGGGCAACAAGATCATCGAGATCCCCAAGGCCAAGCTCTCCACCGAACGCGTGGTGGCGGTGGTGGCGGTCGGCCCGGGCAATACCCTGCAGGTGCGCAGTGGCCAGCGCACCATGAACCTGTCGTTCAAGGACCTGGAGACCTATCTGGGCACGCGGGCGACGCGCGGGCATTTGTTGCCGAGAGGGTGGCAGAAAGTCGAAGGGCTGGATGTCCAGTAATTCACTTCACTGGCGCGTGGCGACGCGTTCGACAACACGGTTGTCGGAGGTCTGCGCGGCGCGGCAGAAGGTCGAAGGGCTGGATGTCCAGTAAATAGGAAGAAGGCCGGGCAATGCCCGGCCTATTTTCTTTTTAAGCGTCACCGGTATGAGCGGTGTAAACCGCGAAACATCTGAGTTGCCCGCTCTTACCGATTCTGATTGGAGAACACATATGCAACCCGACTTCTGGCTTCAACGTTGGCAGAACGGCCAAATCGGCTTTCACCGCAGCGATGTCATGCCGCTGCTGCAGAAGTACTGGCTCACACTGGCACAGCCTGCAGGCAGCCGCGTGCTGGTGCCACTATGCGGCAAGACCCTGGACATGCACTGGCTGGCCGCCCAGGGCCACCGTGTACTCGGGGTCGAGCTGTCATCGATGGCGGCCGAGCAGTTCTTCGCCGAAGCCGGCCTGGTGCCGCAACGCCAGCGCAGCCAGTACGGCGAGCACTACAGCGCCGGGCCGATTGAAATCATCTGTGGTGATGCCTTCGCGCTGGATGCGGACTTGCTGGGCGATATCGCCGGCGTCTACGACCGCGCAGCACTGATCGCCCTGCCGCCGCATCTGCGCCAGCACTATCGCGATACGCTGTACGCACAGCTGCCGGTAGGTTGCCAGGGCGTATTGATCACCCTGGAATACCCGCAGGATGAAAAACAGGGGCCACCGTTTTCGGTGGAGGAGGCCGAGGTGCAGCGACTGTTCGCCACACCCTGGCACGCACGCCTGCTGGAATGCCGCGACATCCTCGACCAGCAACCGGATTTCCGTGCCGACGGCGTCACCGCCCTTTCCACCGCCGTTTACAGGCTGCAACGCCAGTAGTGCCGACCCATGGTCGGCAGAGGCTTTACCGATAAACCTGACGAATGCCGACCATGGGTCGGCACTACATCAGTGCAAAGCAACCGCACCGTAACGCCGACCCACGGTCGCAGGGGCATTACCGATAGACCGGACAGATGCCGGCCATGGGTCGGCACTACCTGCCTTCAGGATCAATGCGCCGGGGTGCCCTTGGCGTCCATCTTGCTGGTCTGGTACAGCTCCAGGCCGATGCGCTTGATCAGGCCCAGCTGCTGCTCCAGCCACCAGGCATGGTCTTCCTCGGTGTCATGCAGCTGCTTGACCAGGATGTCGCGGCTGACATAGTCGCCGTGCGCTTCACACAGCTTGACCCCGGCGGCCAGGTCGGCGCGCACCTTGTATTCCACCTGCAGATCCTTCTCCAGCATCTCCATGACAGTCACGCCTGGCTCGAAGCCGTGTGGGCGCATGTCCGGGTTGCCGCCCAGGAACAGGATGCGACGCAGCAGGGCGTCGGCGTGTTCGGTCTCCTCTTCCATCTCGTGGCCGATACGCTCGTACAGCGCCAGCAGGCCCTGGTCCTCGTAACGACGGGAATGGATGAAGTACTGGTCGCGTGCGGCCAATTCGCCGCGCAGCAGCTCCTTCAGGCACTCAATGACTTCGGACTTGCCCTGCATGGGGGGATGCTCCTGATGATTCGATGGTGCATAGGGTGCCCCATCTGAAAAGCCAATGATCTAATCGGAATCACTTTCAGTTGCGATTCCCTCTCTTTCGGCTTCACAAGCTGTCTACAATCGCGGCAGAACCGCTACCTGGGGTAGGCCTGTGCTGCGTTGGCTGCTGCGTTCGCTTTGGATTGTACTGGGGCTGTTACTGCTGTCACTGCTGATCCTCTGGGGCCTGCTGCGCGGCAGCCTGCCGCAGTTGGATGGAGAACTGGCCCTGCCGGGCCTGTCGGCACCGGTCGCCATCCAGCGCGACGCCTTGGGCGTGCTGACCGTGGACGCGGCCAACGAGGCCGACATGGCGCGGGCGCTGGGCTATGTGCATGCCCAGGAGCGTTTCTTTGAAATGGACCTGATGCGGCGCTCGGCAGCGGGAGAACTGTCCGAGCTGTTCGGTGCCAAGGCCCTGCCCTTGGACAAGCGCATGCGGGTGCACCGGCTGCGCGCCCATACCCAGGAAAACCTGGGCGCTGCACTGGGCGACAAACGCGCCGTGCTGGAAGCCTATCGCGACGGCGTCAACGCCGGCCTGGCGGCCCTTCCCGTACGGCCCTGGCCCTACCTGCTGCTGCGCCAGCAACCACGCGCCTGGCAGTTGGAGGACTCGGTGCTGACCGGGCTGGCGATGTACGCCGACCTGCAGGATCCTGGCAATACCCGCGAATTGGCCATGGCCCGCATCCGCAGCGTGGTGCCACCAGCCCTGTATGCGCTGCTTGCCCACGACGGCAGCAGCTGGGATGCGCCTTTGTTTGGCGACGCCCGGGGCGATGCGGTGCTGCCGGATGCGGCAACGCTGGATCTGCGCAATGACGGCGCTACAGCCGCCCTCACGCCACCGCCTGCTTCGCAAGCGGTCCCCCTCTCTCCCACCAGGCGGGAGAGAGGCATCGGTGCGTCGCCTACGGCGACCGATTCTTTTAAGCCTTATCTGGCTGCCCTCACTCCACCGCCTGCTTCGCAAGCGGTCCCCCTCTCTCCCGCGGTGCGGGAGAGAGGCATCGGTGGGTCGCCTACGGCGACCGATTCTTTTAAGCCTTATCTGGCTGCCCTCACTCCACCGCCTGCTTCGCAAGCGGTCCCCCTCTCTCCCGCGGTGCGGGAGAGAGGCAGCGGTGGGTCGCCTACGGCGACCGATTCTTTTCCGGGTAGCAACAACTTCGCGGTGGCCGGGGCGCTTACCGCGGACGGCCGTGCCATCATCGCCGACGACATGCATCTGGGTCTGCGTGCGCCCAATATCTGGTACCGCGCGCGGCTGCGCTATGCCGAACCCACAGCTCCGGAGGGCAAGGTCGATGTCGCAGGTTTCACCCTGCCCGGCCTGCCGGCGGTCATTGTCGGCAGCAATACGCGGGTGGCCTGGGCCTTCACCAACAGCTATATCGATACGGCGGACTTCACCACCCTTCCTGCCAATACGCCGCTACGCATCTACAACGAAGCCATCGCCGTCGCCGGCGCACGCCCGGAAATACTGCTGGTCCGCGAAAGCGACTGGGGGCCGGTACTGCACGACGAACCGGATGGACAGCTGCTGGCGCTGCGTTGGGTTGGCCAGCAAGCGGGCGCGGTGCGCGTGGATTTCGCTGACATGGCCAAGGCCGCCGACCTGGACGCCGCACTGGCGGTGGCCGACCGCTCCGGCATCCCCGCGCAGAACCTGCTGGTGGGTGACCGCAGTGGACGTATCGGATGGCGCCTGATCGGGGCACGTCCGCTCCGTGACCCCGCCTGCCATGCCGATGCAACAGCACAGCCGCCGACCTGCTCGCCGTGGCGCATCCTCACCGATCAGGCCCCTGCCCTGATCGACCCACCCCAACAGCGCCTGTGGACGGCCAACGGCCGTGTACTGGACGGCCCCGCGTTGGCAACAGCCGGCGATGGCGGCTATGACCTGGGTGCGCGTGCCAAACAGATCCGCGATGGTCTGTTCGCCCGCGACCAGTTCAGCGAGCGCGACCTGCTTGCCATCCAGTTGGATGACCGTGCCCTGTTGATGGAGCGCTGGTGGAAGCTGTTGCGGCGAACGGTGGAACACAGCAACGATCCGGCACTGAAACGCCTGGAAGCTGTCAGCCGCCAATGGCAGGGACGTGCATCACCTGATTCGGTGAGCTACCGCATGGCACGCGGCTTCCGCGGCATCCTGCTCGACAATCTGCAGGCCGCCTTGCTGGCACCGGCAGCGGAGCAGTTGGGCGAGCGCTATATCGAGCCCAAGCTGCCACAACTGGAAGGCCTGGTCTGGCCAATGCTGGAACAACGCCTGCCCAACCTGCTGCCGCCACCCTATGCAAGCTGGGACGAAGTGCTGGCTGAGAGTGCCCGGCAACTGGAAAAGGACCTGGCCGAACAAGGCAAGGACCTGGCACAGCGCAACTGGGGCGAACGCAACACCGCCGCCATCTGCCACCCGGTCTCGGCCGCCTTGCCCGGCCTGTTCAAGCGCTGGTTGTGCATGGCCCGCGAGCCACTGGCCGGCGATGACAACATGCCGCGCGTGGTCGGGCCCAAGTTCGGCGCATCCGAGCGCATGGTGGTCTCGCCCGGCCACGAGGCCGATGGCATCGTGCATATGCCCGGCGGCCAGAGCGGCCATCCCTTGTCGCCGTTCTGGGGCGCGGGCCATGAGGACTGGGTGCAGGGCCGGCCCACGCCGTTCCTGCCTGGTCGCGCGACACACAACCTGACCTTGAGTCCGCGCTAGCCGCGCTGCCATACCCACGCATGACATGGCAAAGCCGTAGCCCGGGCAAGCGCAGCGCACCCGGGAAACACGCAGATCCTCCACCTGCGATGACCATGCGTGCAAGAGCCCCGGGTGCGCTGCGCTTACCCGGGCTACCCATGCTTTGCGCCATTATTTCAAGCGCACGGTCCACTCCACCTCGAGCTTGGCCTCGGCATCGAACAGGCGACTGATCTGCACCCAGCTGGCGGCCGGATACTTGCCATCGGCAAAAAACGTCTTGCGCTCGGGAATGGCCTTGATCAAGCCATCCATGTCGGTGGTGAACACGGTCTCCTTGACCACCTGGCTGCTGTCAGCATCAAACTGCTGCAGGATCCTGGTCAACTTGCCATAGCAGTCACGTACCGCTGCCTGCATATCCGCACCTCTGCACGGCACGCCGGACACATGCAGCATGTCGCCATCACGCACCACACCGGTGTAGCCAATATCCGCTTCCCAGCCTCCCAGTTGATGCCGTTCCAACGGCATATCCTGGGCGTGGGCGAATGAACTACTGAACAGGCCAAACATCACTAGCGCACAGGCACGCATCGATAATCCTTTTGATTGGGTTAGCCGGGAAGGAGCTGAGGGTTGCCGGATGGCACACGTTCGGTTGTGCGACATGTGGAGCGTCCCCTTCTCACCCCTCTCCCACGTCGGGAGAGGGGCTCAGGCGGATGCAGACTGATCTACCCACGCGGTGTCAGCCGGCAAGCGCCTGCTCATGCACACCTGCCACCGCGCGGCCGGACGGATCGGCCATGTTGGCGAAGCTGGCATCCCATGCAATGGCGGCCGGCGAGGAACAGGCGATCGACTTGCCACCGGGCACCGTTTCGGAGGCGGCGCGGCTGGGGTAGAACTGTTCGAACAGGTGGCGGTAGTAATACGCCTCCTTGGTCTGTGGCGGGTTGTACGGGAAGCGCTTGTCGGCGGCGGCCAGCACGCGGTCACTGACCTGCGACTCGGCATGGGCCTTGAGCCCGTCGATCCAGCCATAGCCCACGCCGTCGCTGAACTGCTCCTTCTGCCGCCACAGAATTTCCTTGGGCAGGTAGCCTTCGAAGGCTTCGCGCAGCACCGCCTTCTCGATGCGGCCGCTGGCCTTATCCACCATCTTGTGGCGCGCATCCATCTTCATCGCCACGTCCAGGAACTCGCGGTCCAGGAACGGCACGCGCGGCTCCACGCCCCAGGCCATCATCGACTTGTTGGCACGCAGGCAATCGTAGTTGTTCAGCGCATCAAGCTTGCGCACCAGCTCTTCATGGAACTCACGTGCGTTCGGCGCCTTGTGGAAGTACAGGTAGCCACCGAAGATCTCGTCGCTGCCTTCGCCGGACAGTACCATCTTCACACCCATGGCCTTGATCCGCCGCGCCAGCAGGAACATCGGCGTGGAAGCGCGGATGGTGGTGACGTCGTAGGTTTCGATATGGCGGATGACTTCCGGCAACGCGTCCAGGCCTTCCTCGAAGGTGTACTCGAAACCGTGGTGCACGGTGCCCAGCATTTCCGCCGCCACCTTGGCTGCGGCCAGGTCAGGCGAGCCCTTCAGGCCGATGGCGAAGCTGTGCAGGCGTGGCCACCAGGCCTCGCTCTGGCCGCCATCCTCGATGCGGTGGCGCGCATAACGGGCGGCAACGGCGGCCACCAGCGAGGAATCCAGGCCGCCGGACAGCAGCACGCCATAGGGCACGTCGGTCATCAGCTGACGATGCACCGCGCGCTCGAAGGCTTCGCGCAGTTCGGCCAGCGATACATCAACGCCTTCCACCGCCTCATAGTCGCGCCAGGGGCGCTCGTAGTACTTGCTCAGGGTATCGGTACTGCTGTCGTACCAATGGCCCGGCGGGAACTGCGCCACATCGGCACAGGTGTCGGACAGCGACTTCATTTCCGAGGCCACGCACAGCCGGCCCTGCTTGTCATGGCCCCAGTACAGCGGCACCACGCCAATCGGGTCGCGGGCGATGATCACGCGACGCTTGGCCTTGTCCCACAGCGCGAAGGCGAAGATGCCGTTGAGCCTGTTGAGGTAGGACGCCGGCTCGTCTTCGCGGTACAGCGCGTTGATCACTTCGCAATCCGAACCGGTCTGGAAGGCATAGGGCTGGCTCAGCTCCTTCTTCAGCTCCTGGTGGTTGTAGATCTCCCCATTGACCGCCAGTGCCAGTTCACCGTCCTCGGACAGCAGCGGCTGCGAGCCGCCGGCCGGGTCAACGATAGCCAGGCGCTCATGCACCAGGATGGCCCCGTCATCGACATGGACACCACTCCAGTCGGGGCCACGATGGCGCTGGCGCTGGGATTGATCGAGCGCCTGCCGACGCAGCGCCTGCAGGTCGTCACCGGCTTGCAGACCGAAAATGCCGAAGATGGAACACATGGGAAAGCTCCTGGAGTTGGGTGGGGACAAACATTCGAAGCAACGGCTGCCAGACCTGCAGCCGCTCGGTGTTCCCGCCCGGCCACAAAAAAACCCGCATCGACCGATGCGGGTTTTCTGGTGTCCTGAGCGTGTTGCCTGTTCTAGCTCTGGTCGCAGTTCCGCATCGGCCGCGCACGATTATTCGCGCGCAGATTATTGCGGTTGTTATTGTTGACGGCGGTGGCCAGGAACGAGGACATGGCGCTGACGTTATCCCTGTTTGAGTGGCCGCGCAACTGTTGCTTTGGCAACCGATCCGCCCCGTTGCCGTCCCTGCCCCACCCCATTCAGCCAGTCGTCTTCGGACCTGCGCCAGGCTGTACACACAACGCTGGCTCCCACAAGACTGCCCTGCAGTCGGCCACTGACTCAGAATGGAGCGCCAGCACCTGTACTGCGCCCATGACCACCCCGGCTGTTTTCCGCGAACAAACCATCGACCGCGAACGCATGCAGCAGATCATCGCCGCATACCCACGCGCAGCGACGTTCGAGGCCTGCACCCTGGATGGCGGCGACTTCTCGCGCCTGGACATGGATGGCTTCCACTTCAACCAGTGCAGCATGGCCGGTGCGCGCTGGCTCGCCGCAGCACTGGAAGAAAGCCACTGGCAGAAATGCCGCGGTGGGCAATGCGATTTCAGTTCGGCGCAGCTCGGCGATTCGCGCTTTGCGCACTGCGATCTCAACAACAGTCATTGGCGGCGCGCCACGTTGTCCTCCGTGCAGTTCCAGGACTGCAAGCTCACTGGTGCTCAGTTGCAGGAAGTGACCGGCTGGGCGCTGGAATTCCGCGACTGCCTGCTGGTCAGCGCCGACCTGCGCGGCCTTTCATTCCGCAAAGGCAAGCTCGAAGGCCTGGATTTCTCCGATGCAGATCTTTCCGGCTGCGATTTCCGCGACGCGGTGTTCAGCGGCGGCAGCCTGCGCAATGCGCAGACCCGCCTGACCCGCTTTGAAGGCGCCGACCTGCGCGACACCGACATCAGCGGGCTCAACGTGATGGATGCCAAGCACTTCAAGAAAGCGGTGATCTCGCAGCGGCAGGCGGCAGCGGCACTGGCCGCATTCGGGCTGATTGTTGCATAGCGACGTATCTTCCCTGATCAGGCCAGTGGCGTGAGCCCAACAGCGTCAAGGCAATATCAAAAAGCACCAGCTCACTGCCCCGCAAGCCGGGCGATCCTTTCCAAGCATGCAGCAACAAGCGGCAGCCTGGTCACTCGGATCAAGGCGCACACCAACGCGGCACTGCGTTCTTTCAACAGGCCGTGATCAGCCTTTCCTGCACTGCGCAACGATCCACTGCGCCGCACTTTCCACAGCCTGCCCGCTCAATACGTCTGGCTCGACATAGCTATCAAATTCGTGGCCGTTCCTGTCCAACGTAACTGCCGTGGTGATGGCGACGTAACCGCCGTTGGGCAGTGGGTACGTCGAGTTCGCCGTGGACTTCCCCGCCGTCCGCTGACCGAACAAGCGCACATTGTGCTGACCATGGAACATGATCGGAACGATTTCGCCTGAACTGGCGCTGCGCGGGCCCAGCACTATCGCAATGGAAGCCGCCGCATGCCTGGGCTGCAATGGTGTTGCGACATTGAGCATGTGGGCGGAGTCATTGCTGGAGATGACTCCTGCCTTCTTTTCGATGACATGGACGGCGCCGTTGACATCCTTGAAGCCGCCCAGCCTTCCCTCCTCCAGCAGCGGACTCAGGCCCACCAGCATGGGCCACATGTTGCCGCCGGTATTGGCGGAAAAATCCAGAACAATGCCGCACCCCGCCACCGACAGCGCATTTGCCAGATCCGACCTCAAGGCGCCGGTTGCAGCCAGGGCTTCCTGCTGCGTACCCGACCAGCCATTGATCTGGATTACCGGTACGCCCTCAACCGCTTGCCGGGCTCGAGACAGGGCGCGCACCGACGGCTGCGCATCGGGCTGCTCACCTGTCCGGGCAGTCTTGGCCGGATTTTTCGGCGGCAGATAGAAAGAGTGGCGATCATCCAGAGACTTCAGCACGAAGCGAATAGCTGACGCTTCGTCCTGCTCCGAGGCCAGCGACCGGGCATGCGATTCGACGGCCCGCCAGTCGACACGCGCTGCGTAGTAGGCATGTTCACGGGCACGTTTCACTGCCACGTCCAGGCTCGGCTGCTCCTGCGCAGCAGTGAGTGCAGGCAACAAAAGCAGAGCTAGGGTAAAAATTTCAGAGCGCATCCATGCCTCCCTATGGCAGCCGAACCCTGCGTCACCCACACCGAGCGCCACGTTGCTTGAAAGATGGGATGGGTTTCAAGCCATGCCTTCGGCCAGAACGGGGTTGATCGTTGGTCATACGGCACCAACGCATCCAAGCTAACATCAAAAACATCGAACGCGACCCCTCCGTGACCATGGCACCACGGAGGCCGCCAGAATTGTTCGGCTTTTAATTGGAACAGGCCGGCTGCCAGCGAAGCGTCAAGCGGCCACGATGGATACACCCAGCCCCGAGGAAGCACCCGATCGATCTACGTCAGGAATATTTCCCAAGGCTGCTCTACCGGCATTTCATGTGCCGGACCTTCGAACCCCGCGAGCTGTTCTTCCAATCCATCGAGCCAGGCGAACCATGCAACCGCAAGCGGTGCGGACGGGCACTGCATTGCTGGCAGCGCACTCACAAAGTCGCCTGGCTGCCTCAACAACCCGCCAGTACGCCATTGTGCGTGGTGCGTTGCTCCAACGGCTCGGCCTTCAACAACACAGCCCGTGCCCATGGGGCATCGCATTCGACCCCCACCGTGTAGTGCTCCATCAGGAAGCGCCCGGATACCGTGACATGATTCACCCTGCGCTGCAGGAGCCTGCGAACAGGCGCATCACCTGCAGCGATACGCAGTGCAGCAGGTCCGTTCATCAGCTCGACGTAGCGGACCTTATAGCGGTGGAAATACGGTGGTTGACGCAGCAGAAAGTAAGGCAGTTTCTCGACAGACTCAGGGTCTGGAACCAGAACAAACTCTGGATCCTTGTAGTGCCTGTTGGTTGCGCCGTCAGGCCAACGTCCAATCACCGTGCCGGACACCCAGGTTTGCCCTGCAAACGTCACATGAAGATCCCCGTCGCGCTTCAAACCGGTGACCACCAGACCGGATCCTTGCGGATGGATGAGATGCATGCCTCGCCCTTCCGCCGATGCCATGGGGCTGGCAAAAAGAATCAGCATGAGCAGTATGAAAGCTTTCATACGTCCCCCATAAGCTGACCGGGGAGTCCGGTCATGCGCCCTATCCGCAGCTCACCCAACGCGGGCAGTCCGCTTGCACCAGACCGATAGCGGGGCTGCCGGCTCCGTCCAGCTCGCCAATCTGCCATCAACCCAGGCTGTCAGTTCAGGACCCGCTTCGTCCCAGCCAAGCGAACATCCATTTCAGGTTTTCAGCAGAACACGGCTGGACCTTCTGGACAGGAGAGGATGGCCTTGCCTGGCAAGATCGCTTTGCCTGGCAAGCGACATCTCAACCCAGCAGTCTTTCCACAAGCTGCCGGTAAAGCGCCGGCAGCGCCTCCAGATCGGCCACGCGCACGTTCTCATCAACCTGGTGGATGCTGGCATTCACCGGCCCGACTTCGATGCACTGCGCCCCCAGCGGGGCGATGAAGCGGGCGTCGGAGGTGCCGCCGCCTGTGCTTTCTTCCGGCGCCGCGCCGGCAAACCCGGCCAGCACCTCGCGCGCGACACTGCGCAGGCGGCCTTCCGGGGTATAGAACGGCTCACCGCTGCGGTGCCAGTGCAACGAATAGTCCAGGCCGTGGCGGTCGAACAATGCGGTGATCTCGGCTTCCAGCTTGTCCGCCGTCCAGTGCGGGTTGTAGCGCAGATTGAACATCACCTGCAGCTCGCCCGGGATCACATTGTTGGCACCGGTGCCGGCGTTGATGTTGGAGATCTGCAGGCTGGTGGAGGGGAAACTTTCGTAGCCGTCATCCCAATGCCGGGCGGTGAGTTCGGCCAGCGCCGGGGCGGCCAGGTGGATGGGATTGCGCGCCTTGTCCGGGTAGGCCACATGCCCCTGCACGCCCTTGATGCACAGCTTGGCCGACAGGCTGCCGCGACGCCCCACCCGCAGCAGGTCGCCGAGCCTGGCGGTCGAGGAAGGCTCGCCGGTAATGCACCAGTCGATGCCCTGCCCCCGCTCGACGAATAGTCTGGCGACGTGGCGCACGCCGTCGATGGCATCGCCTTCCTCGTCGCTGGTCAGCAGCACCGCCAGCGTGCCCGGGTGATCGGGGTGCGCTGCCACGAACTGCTCGGCTGCCACCACGAAGGCTGCAACGCTGCCCTTCATATCGGCGGCGCCGCGGCCGTACAGCACGCCATCGCGCACCTCCGGCTTGAACGGATCGCTGCTCCAGGCCTCGACCGGACCAGTCGGCACCACGTCGGTATGGCCAAGCAGCACCAGCACCGGTGCGCCGCTGCCATGGGTCGCCCAGAGGTTGTCGACTTCCCCCAGGCGCAGGTGTTCGCAGCTGAAGCCGACCGCAGCAAGGCGCGCGCCGATCAGTTGCTGGCAACCGGCATCTTCCGGGGTTACCGAGGGGCGTGCGATCAGATCGCAGGTCAGGGCTAGTACGTCGTTCATGGCGGCCTTCTGGATCGGTGGCTTGGCGGCGTGTGCCGCTCCTGCATGCGGTGGTGGATCAGGCGATGTTGAAGCGCGCCTTGAAGCCGTTGTCGCTGAAACCCTGGCTCAGGGTGCCGTCATCGGTGATGACCAGGGGGCGCTTGATCAGCTGCGGGTATTCACGCAGCAGCAGCTTCCATTCGGCATCGGACTCGGGCGACTTGCGGTTGTCCGGCAGCTGCCGCCAGGTGGTCGAGGATCTGTTGATCATCGCCGCGAAGCCGCCGGCCTTGCCGGCCCATTCAAGCAGGGTTTCCGGGCTGGGCTTGTTGTCGCGGTAATCAACGAAGGTATAGGCGACGTTGAAGCGGTCCAGCCACTTGGTGGCTTTCTTGCAGGTATCGCAGTTCTTCAATCCGTAGATCGTGGTCATGGTTCAAAGCTCGCGCTGATGTAGCCCCTCTCCCTTTGGGGGAGGGGTTGGGGTGAGGGTAAGGGCGAAGCCTCTTGCGAATCACACCGCAGGCGACGGCCTTACCCTCATCCGCACCTTCGGGGCACCTTCCCCCAAAAAGGGGGCTGCAGTCCCGCAGGGAGAAGGAATAACTTAATCCGCCAGGCCACGCAGCAGGTCATTGACGCTGGTCTTGCCGCGGGTCCTGGCGTCCACCTGCTTGACGATCACCGCGCAGTACAGCGAATGCGTGCCGTCCTTGGACGGCAGCGAACCACTGACCACCACGCTGTACGGCGGCACGTAGCCGTAGGTCACCTCGCCGGTGGCACGGTTGTAGATGCGGGTGCTCTGGCTCAGGAACACGCCCATGCCGATCACGCTGTGGTGGCCCACCACCACGCCTTCCACCACTTCAGAACGCGCACCGATGAAACAATGGTCCTCGATGATGGTGGGGCTGGCCTGCAGCGGCTCCAGCACGCCGCCGATGCCGGCACCACCGGACAGGTGGCAATGCTTGCCGATCTGCGCGCACGAACCCACCGTGGCCCAGGTATCGACCATCGTGCCTTCGCCGACGTGTGCGCCGATATTGGTGAAGCTCGGCATCAGCACCACGTCCTTGCCGAAGTGCGTGCCACGGCGGGCAATCGCACCCGGCACCACGCGCACGCCGGCCTGGCGGAAGGCGGCCTCGTCATAGCCTTCAAAACGCGACTCAACCTTGTCCCAGAACGGCGCGGGGCGGCCATCCATCACGGTCATGTCATTGACACGGAAGTACAGCAACACGGCCTTCTTCAACCATTCGTTGACCTTCCAGCCACCGTTGCCATCCGGCTCGGCGACACGGAATTCGCCCGACTCCAGGCCGTCGATGACGCGGTTGACCAGCGGCCGGGTCGAGCCTTCGATCTCGTCCATGGTCAGCATGGTGCGGCGCTCGAAGGCGCTTTCAATGCTGAACTTCAGCTCGGCCACGCCCGCTGCCGGCGGCTTGCGCAGGCTGCGCGGCCCCACTGACGGAACGGCCTTCTGCTTGGCAACCACCGGCTTCTTCGGTGCAGGCTTTACCACCGCAGCCTTTTTGGCAGCAGGCTTGGCCACGGCTTTCCTGGCAGCGGGCGTCTTGGCGACGACCTTGCGCGTGGCGGTCTTGGTGGGGGCAGCCTTCTTGGCCGCTGGCTTCTTGGTGGCCATCAGTGGGGGTCTCCTGGCGTTCTATCGGGATCCAGGCAAGCCAGCAACGCATCGCGCAGGCCCTGCATGGAGGTTTCGGTAAGGGGTTGGTCGTGGCGGTCGGTGAGCTGGAACTGATCCTCGGCGCGCTCACCGAAGGTGGCGATGCGCGCGTCCTGCACGCGCAGTCGCTGGTCGCGCAGCACATGCGCGACGTCGGCAAGCAGGCCGGGCCGGTCCGGCGCCACCAGATTGAGCAGTGTCCAGCCCGTGCGGCTGGACTCAAGGAACTCGATGCGCGGTGCGAAACGGAAATGTTTCAGCTGGCGTGGCATCACCCGCCGCGACGGGCGCAACGCCAGGATGTTGCCGGCCAGCGCCTTGCGCAGCGCCGCCTCCAGCCGCGCGGCATCACCGTCGGCAAAACTGCCCGATGGGGTGACTTCGAAGGTATCGAAAATGGTGTCGTCGGGGCCATCCAGCACGCGTGCGCGATGGATGCCGTAACCGGCACGGTCCAGCGTCATCACGATGGCGGCGAACATGCCGTCACGGTCAGGCGAATGCACGAATACCTCCAGCGCATCGCTCTCCGGCGCGATACGCCGCACCTTGGCCAAGGTGCCGCCCTTGTGCACCTCAACCAGCGAGGCGGCCTGCCAGACCAGTTGCTCGGGTCGGAAGCGCACGAAACTCTCGTCCGGCATCGCCGCGAACTGGCGATCGATCACCGCGTCGCTGTGACCCAGCAGGCTCATCTGCTCACGCACGTTGTCACGCGCCTCCTGCACCCGCTCGGCTTGGGGCAAGGCGAACTCCAGCCCTTCGCGCAGCGCGCGGCGGGTGGCGAAGTACAGGTCAGCCAGCAGCCTGTCCTTCCAGGCATTCCACATCTTCGGGCTGGTGCCTGCGATATCGGCGCAGGTCAACAGGTAGAGATAGTCCAACCGGTCACGGTCGCCCACCAGGCCGGCAAAACGATGGATTACATCCGGATCGGTGATGTCCTGCTTCTGCGCGGTCACCGACATGCGCAGATGCTGCTCGACCAACCAGGCAACCAGCTCGGTATCCGATGTGCTCAGGCCATGCGCGCTGCAGAACGCGCGCGCGTCCACCGCACCCAGCTCCGAATGGTCGCCACCGCGGCCCTTGGCGATGTCATGGAACAAACCGGCCAGCAGCAGCAGCTCGGGCTTGCGCAGGCGTGGCCAGACTTCGTGGGCGATGGAGAAGCGCTCGTCGGCGCGCCCACTTGCAAACAGCCCCATGTTCCGCAGCACCATCAGGGTATGCTGGTCCACCGTGTAGACATGGAACAGGTCGAACTGCATCCGCCCGGACACTGCGGCAAATGCCGGAATCCACTGCCCCAGCACGCCAAGGCGCGCCATGCGGGCCAGCGTATCGACCGCGCGCGGGCCGCGCAGCAAAGCCAAGAACTGATCACGCACAGGCTCAGCGACATCGGTATACGCCGGAATCTCGTCCAGCATCTCGGCCAGGCCACGTGCCGTGAGCGAATGCAGCCCACGCACCTCCGGTATGCGCGCCCAGCAGGCAAACAGGGCGAAGATGCTGCGGATATCGCCATGGGGCCAAAGCGGATCGTCCGCGGACAGGTAGCCCCGGCGCAGCGAAAACCCGTCGCCCACCGGTTGCGGCGTGGCTTCGCCGTCGAACTGTTCTTCAAAGCGCTGCAGCAGGCGATCGCTGATGCGACGGATCACCGTCGCACTGCGATAGAAACCCTGCATCATCTTTTCCACAGCAAGGCTTTCGGTGTCGTCGGCAAAGCCCATGCGTGCGGCAAGGGTCTTCTGGTAGTCGAAACGCAACCGCTCCTCGGCGCGTTGTGCCACAAGGTGCAGGCCAAAACGCAGCCGCGCCAGCACCAGCCGCTCGCGCTTGAGCGCGGCGGCCTCGTCCAGGCCCAGGTGGCCCAGCCCGACCAGCGCGTCGATGTTGCTGACACCAAACGCGCGCAAGGCCATCCAGCCCAACGTATTGAGATCACGCAGACCGCCCGGGCCATCCTTGATGTCCGGCTCCAGGTTGTCGGCGGTATCACCAAAGCGCTGGTGTCTTGCCAGCAGTTCTTCACGCTTGGCCAGGAAGTACTCTCGCGGCGGCCACACCAGGCTGGGCGAAATTGCCCGCGCCAACCCATGCTGGGCAGTGGCGTCGGCGCACAACGGGCGCGCCTCGATCAGTGCGGTCAGCACGGTCTGGTCAGCGCCGGCCTGCACACATTGCGCCGCCGAACGCACGGCATGGCTGGCCGGCAGGCCGGCGTCCCATAGCAGAGCGAACAGCCGCGCCAGTGCAGCCTCGTGGCGCTGCTGCACCTCGCTCTCGGCCAGCACCAGCAGGTCGATGTCCGAACGCGGGAACAGCTCACCGCGTCCGTAGCCACCTACCGCGAACAGCGCCAGGCCAGCGTCGGCCGGAACACAGCGCTGCCAGGCCTCGTTGATGAGCTGATCCACCGCACGGGCACGCAGGCCAAGCAGGCGCTCGACGTTGTCGCCCTGCTCGAAGCGCCTGCACAGGCGTGCATCGGTATGGGCAAGTGACTGCCGTGCGTCAGCAGCCCATTGCGCATCACCGGCAGGGTCTGCCGGCGCGTCCTGACTCGGGCCCGCCGGCAGTTGGGTCATGCCTGCGCGGATTCGGCCGGTGACAGCGTCAGCACTTCAACGCCGTCTTCAGTCACCGCGATCATGTGTTCCCACTGCGCCGACAGCTTGCGGTCCTTGGTGACCACGGTCCAACCATCTGGCAGCACCTTGGTGTAACGGGTGCCTTCGTTGATCATCGGCTCGATGGTGAAGGTCATGCCCGGCTTCAGCACCAGGCCCTGGCCCGGACGGCCGTAATGCAGCACCTGCGGCTCGTCGTGGTAGACCTTGCCGATGCCGTGGCCGCAGTACTCGCGCACCACCGAAAAACGCTCGGACTCAGCGTATTCCTGGATGGCGTGGCCCACATCGCCCAGCGTCGCGCCCGGCTTGACCGCACGGATACCGCGCCACATCGCTTCCTTGGTGGTCTCCACCAGGCGCTTGGCCATCACCGACGGGGTGCCAACGTAATACATGCGGCTGGTATCGCCGTGCCAGCCGTCCTTGATGACGGTCACGTCGATGTTGACGATGTCGCCGTCCTTGAGCACCTTGGCTTCACTGGGGATGCCGTGGCAGATGACGTTGTTGACCGACGTGCACACGGTCTTCGGGAACCCGCGGTAGCCCACATTGGCCGGGATGGTGCCCTGCACATTTATGATGTGGTCGTTGCAGATGCGGTCCAGCTCTTCGGTGGTCACACCGGGCTTTACGTGCGGGGCGACGATGTCGAGCACCTCGGCCGCCAGACGGCCAGCGATGCGCATCTTCTCGATTTCTTCAGGGGTTTTCAGTTGGATTGCCATCCCCTGATTATCGCGCATTTACGCAAGGAAGCCGAACCCGGCGCTGTACCGCAGTCCAGCTGCCACCGGCGGCGCCAGCCGGTTTCAGCAGCAACCATCGCACCCACCCCGCTGCGATTGACACAGATGATCAAAAATCCGCATTCAGCTTGTTTTCTCAATTATGAACAGGCAAGGACCCACACCATGCATGGTCTGCTGCAACTGCGGACTGACGCCCCTCCCAGCCCGCCCATCAGCACCCTGAAGGGAGACTGCCATGCACACCCTCAACGCTCTCGCACTGGTCACCACCCTGGCGCTTGCCGGCATTGCCACCGCCCGCGCCGCCACCCAGACCAGCCAGTTCCAGGTACGCATCGTCATCACAGAGTCCTGCGACATCCAGGCCGTGGCTGCCAGTGACCTCGACTTCGGCACCCTGGCCCGCGCCACCGGCGCCCCGGCCGACACCCAAGGCACCTTGGAAGTGACCTGCAGCAGCGGCACGCCTTACACCATCGGCATGAACCCCGGTGCCAACGCCACCAGCACCACCGCAGCCGCCGACAACCGCCGCATGAGTGATGGCAACAACAATTTCATCGCCTATGGCCTGTATCGCGATGCCGGCCGCCAGGATTTCTGGGGCGAGGTCGTCGGCACCGACACCTTGGCCGGCACCGGCACGGCCAGCGCACAGAGCATCCCGGTCTATGGCCGCGTGCCGTCCACCGATGCACCCGCCGGCAGCTACAGCGACACCGTCGTCGCCACGATCACCTATTGAGCACGGCGGCGATGCGCGCCCCCTGCCTGCGCAGGCCGAGCAGGGCCAGCGATGGCCACGGGCTGCTGCTGGCCACGCTGTTTGCCTGTGCATCCGGCTGCACCGCCGGCAACCTGCAGGTTGCGCCGATCGTATTGGAATTCAGTGAAAACCAGCAGGCGAACGCACTATGGCTGCAGAACAGCGCAGACCACCCGATAAACGCACAGATCCGGGTCCAGCAATGGTCGCAAACCACGGCAAGCGACCAACTGGAACCCTCGCAGGTGCTGCGCGCCAGCCCGGCCATCGTGCAGATCCCGCCCGGCCAGCGGCAGCTCGTCCGCATCGTACGCCCGATGCCCATGGCGACGGCACCGGCCCAGTACGAGCAGGCCTATCGGGTATGGGTGGATGAGCTGCCGGAGATCGGTGGACCGCAGCCCGCAGGCCTGCAGTTCCAGCTGCGTTATTCGATACCGGTATTTGTGCTGCCAAGCGGCGCCCAAACGCGCGAACAGATCGGCAAAGTGCCATTGGACACAAGCTCCCTGCAGGCCAGCTGGCAGGTATCGGCAGACACACTGATCCTGGACGTGCGCAACACCGGCAACCAGCGCGTGCGCCTGAGCGAGCTCGGCTGGACTGCGGACAATGGCACCATCATCCCCTTGCAGCGCGGCCTGCTCGGCTACGTGCTGGCAGGCCAACGCATGCAGTGGAAACTGCCATTGGCCACGCGTCTCCCTCTACCAGGCCACCCGCTGGCCAGGCTGAATGATGCCCCCGTCGCGCAGATTCTTCCCCCTGCTGCTCGCTAATGCGGCCCTGGCTGCCGCGGCTGTTTCACCGTCAATGCCGGCGCGCCCACTCAGCTGGCCCGAAGCAGGCGACGGCGCCCGTTTTCCAGCCCAGGAGCTGCATCTGGAAGTGCATATCAACCAGGACCCTGACGGCACACTGGCCCGTCTCAGCCTGCGCGGGCAAACCCTGTCCGCCAGTGCCCAGACCTTGCGCGAACTTGGCCTCAGGCTTCCTCCAGGGATTGCCGCCGAAGCGCCCGATATCCGACTGGACCAGCTGAGCGGCGTCCGTGTTGACTATGACGCCCGCAACCAACGCCTGGACCTGGAGGTGCCGGTGCACATGCTGGACCGGCCAACCACCTACCTGCGCGCTGGCCCTGAGCGCAGTGCCGTGGCAGTGAGCAATACCAGCCCCGGCCTGCTGCTGAACTACGACCTGCATGCCCAGCAACTGCAGGGCGAGCGCGATATCGACGGCTACCTGGAGCTGCGCCTGTTCGGGCTGGGGCCCGGCACCTGGAGCAGCAGCCAGAACACCCGGCTGGGCTCGGGCCCGGGCGGCGAGCACGCCACCAGCACCCGCCTGGACAGCCGCTGGCAGCTGGATCTTCCGGATCGGATGCTGAGCCTGAGCCTGGGTGACCAGCTCAGCGGGGCGCTCAGCTGGTCACGCTCCGCGCGCATGGCAGGGCTGCATCTCGCGCGCGATTTCAGCCTGCAACCCTACCGGGTCACCACCCCCTTGTCGTCGTTCGCCGGCGAGGCGGTACTGCCCTCCACCGTGGACCTTTACATCAACGGTGTGCGCCAGGCCAGCCAGCGCGTGGCCCCCGGGCGTTTCCAACTCGATGCGATGCCCGCGCTCAATGGCATTGGGCAGGCACAGCTGCTGGTGACCGACATCAACGGACACAGCAGCGCATTGGAATTTCCACTCTACGGGGCGCCCGAGCTGCTGCAACGGGGTTTGTCGGATTGGTCGCTGGATATCGGCGTTCTGCGCCGCGATTACGGCATACGCTCCTTCGCCTATGACCATCAGCCGCTGGCCAGCGCCAGCCTGCGCCATGGCCTGGGGGAGCGACTGACCCTGGAAGCCCATGCCGAGGCTGCGCAGGACCTGCAATTGGCTGGCATCGGCGCCGTCGGCCTGCTGGCAGATCGGGGGGGAGTGCTCAGCGCCTCGGTCAGCGGCAGCCAAGCGGGCGGACTCCGTGGCAGCCAACGCAGCCTGGGCTACCAATGGAACGCACCCGGCTTCAGCGTTTCGGCAAGCACCCAGCGCCGCAGCCCGCGTTTCGCCGACGCACCTGCGTACTTGCGCCAGGCGACACTGCCGCTGCGCACGGATCGGTTCTTTGTCGGCTTCGGCAATGTGCACAGCGGTCAATTCAGCCTCAACTACATCAGCCAGCGTTATCCCGGCATGCCGGACATCCGCCTGGCCGGTGCGGGATGGTCGCGGAGCCTGCCAGGGCAAGCCTGGATCAGCCTGCAGCTCAATCACGATCTGGGCGAGCGCGACATGGACAATATCTATCTGTACGTATCCACGCCGCTTGACCGCCACACCCAGCTCAGCAGCGCGCTGCGCCATGCTGATGACGGCAATGGGGTGACGCTGGAAGCCAACCACAGTCAGGTATTGGACAACGGCGACTGGGGCTGGCGTGCGCAGACCAGTACCGGGGCACAATCCAGCGCGCACCTGGAAATCAACCATCTCCACGAACAGGGCCGCTGGGCCCTCGGCCTTGACCACATCAGCGACATCGGCACCCTGGCCTATGTGAACAGCACCGGCAGCCTGGCCTGGTTCGGCAGCGGACTGCACAGGCTGCGCCGCGCCGACGATGCCTTCGCGCTGGTTTCAACCAGCGGCGTGCCCGGCGTGCCCATCCGCCTGCAGAACCAGCCGGTCGGCAGCACAGATGCACGCGGCGAACTGCTGGTGGCGCCATTGCACGCCTGGCAACGCAACCTGCTCAGCATCGACCCGCTTGCGCTGCCCGCAGACATGCAGATCGACGCCTTCGAGCAACAGGTAGTGCCGGCAGCACGCAGCGGGGTACGCGCGACATTTCGCCTGCAGCCCAGCAAACCATTGAGCGTAAACATCCTTGGGCTGGACAAGCGCTGGCTCCGCGCCGGCACCCCGGCCGTGATCGAAAGCCATGGCCGCGCCGTCACCAGCACGGTGATCGGCCATGACGGCCAGTTGTACCTGGACAACGTACCGGCCGATGCAAGCCTGCGCGTCCGCCAGGACAGCCGCGAATGCCGGCTTGCCCTGCCCGACCCGGGCAGCCCGCCCGTCGCCCCGATCGCCTTGGAGCCCCTGCAATGCCACCCCTGAGGTCAGGCCTCCGGCAAGACCAGGGCATCCTGAGCAAGCTGCTGCTAGTGCTGCTGCTCTGGTCGTCCCTGCCAGCCACTGCGCAGCAGTCCTGTCGCGTGCTGAGTTCAACGCCACTGGACTTCGGCACGGTCTCCAGCGCCGGCGACAGCACTGCCTCGGCCACGCTGACCGTCAGCTGCCAAGGCCTGCCCGGGGTGCCGGTGCAGGTAACGGTATGCGCTTTCATCGACGAGGGCACCCCACCCGGCATTGCCCCACGCCGCCTGGACAACGGCGTCAATGCATTCATGAACTACGACCTCTATGCCAATGCCGCACGCAACCAACTTATCGGCTCGCTCAGCAGCGGCCACCCCATCTTCTACAGCAATCTGTCGATACCCCTGACCGGCACGGCGCAGATCAACCTGACCGCCTACGGCCGTATCCCGCCAGGACAGAACCTGCCAGCGGCGTACCTCTATGAAGGCTTCCCCGGCCCCGGACTGCTGCGCTATTCGTTTGCTGCCCCATTTGGGGGCGCGCCTTCCCCGGAAAACTGCCGTGACGGGGTGGCCCCCGTATTTGGCAGCGCCGGCCAGAGCACCTTCCTCTTTGGTCCCGTTCAGGCCCGCGCCACCGCCAACTGCGTCCTCAACCTGGCCAGCGACCTCGATTTCGGCACCGTTACCCGGCTGGACAGCACGCGCGAGGCCAGCTCGACAATCCAGCTGCGCTGCGCCACCGACACCGACTGGTCGGTGACGCTGAGCAATGGCCTGAATGCGCTCAACGGGCAGCGAAGGATGGTCTCCAACGGCAATTACCTGGCCTATGAGCTGTACCGCGACCCCGCGCTGCTGATCCCCTGGGGCGACACCCTACCCACCGCCGCAGCCGATACCGGTGACAATGAGGACATGTCCCTGACGGTCTACGGCCAGGTTTTCGCCCAGCCGGAGGCGGTACCCGGCCGCTACAGCGACACCATCACCGTCACCCTGACCTACTGACCGGATCGCCAGCATTTGCGGCCAGCCCAGCCTGCCGCTATACTCGACGGGCTTTGCTGGGACTTGGTCCTTACAAACACGCCGACACCGGGCGCCACCGGTGAATCCTCACCTGTCGCCCCCATCCGTGCCGGGGTGCCCTGCCAGTCAGGGTTCGGCCACGTAGGCGCCAGGGAAGCCCAACCCCGGAACTGTTGCGCGCCCTACCCAGAAGCCGCGCATCGCAGCATGGCCCGAACAAACCGGCCGCGCGCGGTGTCAGTTCCACTATCAGGAGTTTTGCAATGTCCCAGATCACCATGCGTCAGATGCTGGAAGCCGGCGTCCACTTCGGCCACCAGACCCGCTACTGGAACCCCAAGATGGCGCCGTACATCTTCGGTGCCCGCGGCAAGATCCACATCATCAACCTGGAAAAGACCGTCCCGCTGTTCAACGACGCGATGAACTTCATCTCGTCCGTTGCCCAGAAGCGCGGCACCATCCTGTTCCTGGGCACCAAGCGCAGCGCGCGCGATGCCATCAAGGAAGAAGCCGAGCGTTGCGGCATGCCGTTCATGAACCAGCGTTGGCTGGGCGGCACCCTGACCAACTTCCGTACCGTCAAGCAGTCGGTTGCCCGCCTGAAGGAACTGGAAGCCGGTGAGACCGACGGCAGCTTCGACAAGCTGGTCAAGCACGAAGTGCTGGGCCTGCGCCGCGAGCGCGACAAGCTGGAAGCCTCGCTGGGCGGCATCAAGGAAATGAACCGCCTGCCGGACGCCATCTTCGTCATCGACATCGGTCACGAAGACATCGCCATCAAGGAAGCCAAGAAGCTCGGCATCCCGGTGATCGCCGTGG